>JAQVGK010000379.1 GCA_028696755.1 Bacteroidales bacterium
GTGCGGCAAGAGATACAATATGGGTTACATTTTATCAAAGACCTGTCGCATTTGCAGGGGAAGATGATGCTGTATGTGGAAATCAATATGGTTTGCTAGCAGAACTTAGCATTCCAGAATCACCAAATTATACTCCATTGATGCAATGGGGTATTGCAGGGCATCCGTCAGGTGAGTCAGCAGATATATCATCTATAAATGTTGCACAAACCACTCTCACAGTTACTAGTTCTGGAATGTGGGAAGTTACTTTAACGGAACGTAATAGTTTGCTGAGTTCTTGCTATTCAAGAGATACAGCTATAATTGAATTTGTTGAAATTCCGGTTGTAAATGCTGGTCCCGATAAAGATGTGTGTGGGAATTGCACAACTCTTGATGGAACCACTGGTGGCTTTGGAGGTTCATGGTTAGCAAATGGATCTAATTTCGTAGATTATTATGCGGGAAATACTGAGGTATGTGTCGCAAGCTATGGAAGTCGTACTTTCACTTGGATTGAAACAAATAGTGCAATTACATCGAGTCAAAACTGTTCTTCAACTGATGATGTTGTAATAACTTTTTGGAGACAACCAACAGCAGTTATTTTAACTGATGAGGCTGATTCTGTTGCTTGTGGACTTACTTTTGATAATCTAAGAGCAGAAAATCCTGGAAGTGGAGTTACCGGACGTTGGTGGAATGAAAATCCAGCTTCTACATACCAAGATGAGTTTGACTTTTACACCTCCGTTACAGTTCCAAGTTATGGCTATCACGATTTTTACTGGATTGAAGAAACTGGACCTATGCTCATGCCAGGTTTTTGTACAGACACCGCCGGCCCATTAACTATTCATTTTCTTAACGAGCACCCAATTCATGCAGGATTTGATCGTGATGTTTTTGGTTATGAATGTCAGTTGGAAGGAAGCTCTGTTTGTGAAACGGATCCTTATACAAGTTGTTATTATTTATGGGTTACCTATGGGGCAATTGTTGAAGATGTAAATTCTTTGCAAACATCTTTAAGTGTTAGTGAATACGGCGAATACACTTTTATCTTGGTATCAGAGTATATGAATATGCAGGGTTGTACAGATAATGATACGGTTAAAATAAATTTTAGAGATCCGATAGAATTCGGAGTTGATGAGACCGAAAAATATGATTTTGAGATTTTTCCAAATCCAACCTCTGGTCTATTCACTTTGCAGAGCGAACATAGAATTGAAAGCATTATTATCACAGCTATAAACGGCAAGGAAGTTATGCAAATTGATTCTCCACAATCCGTTATTGATATTTCTAATCTTGATCAGGGAATTTATATAATAAAAATTGCTATATTTGAAGGTTTAATAGTTCTAAAAATTGTAAAACATTAAAGCATAGATCCATGAAAAAACTTTTATTTGTTTCATTAATCGGCTTGCTATATACAGGGGCTGTATTTTCGCAGTGTTCAAATCCAAACTGCGGAAGCGATTTTGCAATTTGTGGAAATTCAGCTCTTCTCGAAGTGCAAAATGCAACTATCGGATATTGGTCGGCTCTTTATAATGGTAATCCTTTTCCAGATGAGTTTACTCCAAATCCAACTTTGACAGAAATTGTAGTAACAATAGCTTCGTTTACGGAACCTACTAAAACATTTGAGTTTATCTGGCACGACGACAGCGGTCCGTGTAGCGACACTGTAGCAGTAACTTTTGCACGAATGCCAATTGCAAGTGTCGGAATTACCCAGTTGGCCGAAGTTTGTGGCACAGAATTTACCTTTTCTGCAGATACAACAGGTTATTCGTGGGCAAGTTTCGGATGGAGTTCATCAAATTTATCTGCAGTATTTTCGGATGGATCGTTGCCAGATTCGGAAGTTTCAATTTCGACCGAGGCATTCGGCGACAGTGCTCATGTAAGTAATGATTTTGTGTGGACAGCATCGAATTTATCTTGTTTAAGTAAAGATACAATTCATGTTACATTTTATCAAAGACCTGTTGCATTTGCCGGAGATGATGACGCTGTTTGTGGAAACGAATACAATTTGCACGCAGAACTAAGTATTCCAGAATCTTCCAATTACACACCATTGATGCAATGGGGTATTGCAGGGCATCCAAGTGGAGAATCAGCAGATATATCATCGATTAATACTGTACAACCCCATCTCACAGTTTCCGGTGCTGGTTTGTGGGAACTTACATTTACAGAACGGAATAGCTTGTTGACCTCGTGCTATACAAGAGATACCGCAACAATTGAATTTGTCGAAATACCAGTTGTAAATGCTGGTCCCGATAAAGATGTTTGTGGGAATTGTACTCAGCTCGAAGCAACAAGTTCGGGAGATGGAGGATCATGGATTCCTAATGGTTGTTCCTTTGAAATCTGGGAGAATTTGAACACGCAAACGTGTTCACCTACTTATGGCGACAGACACTATACTTGGCTCGCAAACAACACTGCTACTACATTAACATTTACCTGTGTAGCAACGGATACCGTTGTAATTACATTTTGGCGTGAACCAACAGCAGAATTATTTACGCCATCGATTGATACAACATATATTTGTGAACTATCATATACTAATTTAGAAGGAAGCGTTCCAGAATCTGGCATAACTGGTTATTGGTATTGTCCAAATCCAAGTGCTGATTATGGAAATGCTTTTGATGAACAAACTTCGGTTACTGTTCCTAATACAGGTTATTACGATTTTTATTGGATTGAAGCTAACGGACCTGTATTGTACCCTGGCTTTTGCAATGATACTGCCGGACCTGTGACTATTGCTTTTGCTTCACTTGATGCAAATACTATTTCTGATATTTCGGACACTATTATTAGCTGCGGTATGATGTATTACGATCTTGTGGCTGCTAATCCTGGAATTGCAAACGGTTATTGGGTTTCCGAGTCGGCATTTTTACCAATTGGCGGAACAGATTTAAACTCTCCTGCAATTGATATTATGGTTGATATGCCTACAGTAGCTGAGTTTTATTGGATATTGCAGCATGGCCCCACTGAATTAAACTGTGCTGACACTGCAGGGCCTGCAATAATAAGGTTTCTATCAGAACCAACAGCAGAAATACTAACAGATATGTCTGATACAATTTTTAATTGTGGTGATACTTATTATAATTTACTAGCCGAAAGTCCCGAAAGTCAATTTGTTGGATATTGGAATACTCCGTATATATCTAGTATTATGTTTGGCGATTGGAATAATGAGGAAACCTCTGTAATGACTTGTAGTTATGGCCTTCGTAGTTTCTATTGGATTGTCCAATATTCTGATTATCCAAGCTGCAAAGATACTGCGGGTCCGGTTTACATACACTTTTTAAGAGAAATGTCTTCGTTTGCAGGTGATGATAACAGTATTTTTGGGTCAGATTACTTATTAACAGGCGAGATAGGCGAATTCTACAATACTGAACTGCCAAGAACTATTATGTGGGAAAATGCAGATGCGATTTTCTCCAATCCACAAAATGATACAACTCTTGTCACAGTGTTTGATTATGATGAATATGAATTTGTTTTGAGTGCCTATTATACAGATCATCCGGAATGTGGTGATTCTGATACTGTTTCGATTTTGTTCATGAATCCAAATGTTCCTTCTGCTGATTTAATTATTGCGAATGTGAATTTTGATTTTGGAATTGAACATCCTTTTAATGAAGATGTAACGGTTTTACTTTATCAAGAACTTGGAAATAAAAGCGAAATTGGTACTTATGAGTTAAAATCTCAAAAAAATCTTGGCTCTAACGGTCAAGTCGTTTTCGAAGACATTGGACCAGGGGTTTATTTCATAAGCTCTTATTTTACTAACACGGATGGATTTAATCAGATCCTCGAAAATGTATATTCAGGAGATTTCTTAATTGTTGATGATGCAGAGTCTATTGTAAAGAATGAAGGGCTTTCAGAATTTGTTAATTTGACCTATCAAACCAGACCTGATTTTACCGGTTCCAATTTAGGGTATGGCAAAGTTGGTTATATTGATGGAGATATTCTTAACGGAGTACCCAACCAGGTGATTGTTTTATATAATTCGGATAGCGATGAGGTTTTGGATGTTTCGATTACTAATAGTTTTGG
>JAQVGK010000380.1 GCA_028696755.1 Bacteroidales bacterium
CCTTAGCCTTAGCCTTAGCCTGTTGAGTATTCGGTCCTTCGGCTGCGCTCAGGAACGGTAATCGGTGAAATTTTGTAATCGGTAATCGGTGAAATCTGTAATCGGTCCCGAGCCAAAGGCTACCCGATAAATCGGGACAGGCAGTGGATCCTCGTTAAAAGAAGAAATTGCTTTGCACTTTTTCTTTTAGCGAGTCCCGTAAACGAGGATTTTTAATATGTTAAAATTTCAAATTGCTTTTTTATAAAATTCAAAAAGCAATTTCTATTTTAACGGGATAATCGGTAAAATCTGTTATCGGTGGCAGGCTGCTGAGTTTAGCATTAATCCTCCTTAGCCTTAGCCTTAGCCTTAGCCTGTTGAGTAATCGGTCCTTCGGCTGCGCTCAGGAACCGTAATCGGTAAAAGTTTGTAATCGGTAATCGGTAAAAGTTTGTAATCGGTAATCAGTAAAAGTTTGTAATCGGTAATCGGTGCGATTGCATAATTTAAAAGCGACCTAAAATAGTTGCATATTATTTTTTTGACATAGGATTTTCAGATTTTTAGTAAAAAGACAATATTTTTATGCTATATTTGCGTTGTAAAAAAAATATTTACTATTTTTACGCTAATTTTAAATTTTAAAGCATAGTTTATGAAAAGAACATTGAGCATTATTGTTGTTGTTTTAGCTGCTTTTACTGCTGTTTTTACATCATGCGGACCAAAAGATACTCAGGGGCCAAAGATTTATATTCTAGGTGATGGTGATGTTATTTTACCAGAAGGTAAAACTGATACAATTTTATTATTGTGGACAAAATACAATGATCCAGGTGTACTTGTTGAGGATAATGCAACAATGACTTCGAAGATTGTTGTTACAAACGACAGCGCTGATGTATTTACTGTTAGTCCAGATGGATATTTAAGATCTGTAAAGGAGTTTACATTAACATATACAGCCAAGGATGATGAAATGAACACTTCAACCAAAGGAAGAAATATTCGTGTTGCTAACATTTCCGAAGCGTTTATTGGTTCATACAAAACAACAAGAAATTCTATGCATCTCGATGATGATACAAGCTACAACTCAACAATTTCTGTTGATTCAAGAGTAGCTGGTCGTTTGAGATTTCCTAAGGTATATGCTCATGCATGGGATGGAAAGAAAACATATTTTAAAGTTAATGCTGATTTGTTTTCTCCAAATTTGTCAACAACATTCAACGAGCGTCATGGTTACCTTGGTGCTCCAGATGACAGTGGTAGAGCATTCTTTTCTGCTATGACATACACTGAAGCAATAGATTCAATTCTTGAAATAGAACATCTAAGAATTGATGCTCAGGATTATACCGACTCTCTTGGAAATCAGGTTTATATTCAAGGCGTAACAGATATCAACAATGTTCCACTTTCAAGAATTGAATATTTAGGTGAGTCAAAAACTATCATTAGAATTGTTCTCGAATTAAATGTGACCAAAAATGATATTGTTGACAGGGTTACCGAAATTTATATTCCAAACTAATAAATGTTAAGATATTTTAAGACCGATTCGTCGGTCTTTTTTTTTATCTATATCTCTGCTCTACCATCAAAAACATGCACAGCTGGACCACTAAGAATTACATCAGAATACTCTTTATCTTGATTTTTGAACGAAACTTCGAGAATGCCGCCTTTTGCGATAAGTTTTATATTTTCTGATTTAGATCTGTTCGAAAAATGAATGACAATGGCTGATGCAACACTTCCAGTTCCACATGCCAAAGTTTCATCCTCAACTCCTCTTTCGAAAGTTGCAATATTCCATTCACCAGATTCTGAAGAAATAAAATTTACATTTGTGCGATTAGGTGCAAATCGTGTCTCATCAGCAATTTTTAAACCTTCATCTTTTACATTTATATTGTTTATCGATTCTACAAACCTTACAAAATGTGGAGAGCCAGTGTTTAGAAAATATCCATCTCCATATTCCTTAATTTGCAAAACATCTTGCATCGAAAGCGATACTTTTTCATCATTTATCTCGGCAGTATGAAATCCGTCGATAGCATTAAATCGAGTTGTTCTGCCACAAATTTTATGTGTATATGCAAATTTTGCAATGCATCTCCCTCCATTACCACACATGCTGCCTTCTTTTCCATCCGAGTTGTAGTATCGCATGTAGAAATCACTTTGAGCATCTTTAGATATTGTCATCAGCCCATCAGCACCAATGCCAAATCGTCTGTCGCATAGTTTTGCAATTTGTTCGGTACTCAGCACAAATTCATTTTCCATCATGTTTATAATGATAAAATCGTTTCCAGCGCCTTGATATTTTGTGAAATGAATAATCATAAAATTTTGTTAAAAACTAAAATCTGCAAAACAATAAAAACTCAATATCGTTAATTTTGTGTAAAAATAAACAAATATAGTTTGTTTTCAAATTAATGTCGGACCGGGAATCAAAATCCAAATGATTTCAAATGCGGCGATATGATTCCCACAAAATTTAATGATTATGAAATTTAAAGTAGCTATTATTGGATTTGCAGCAGGTTTGGCTGGAGCTTTTGTGGCGATGTTGATATTTTTTGGAGTTTATTCTAAGTCGCTTGAGCAGAAAACTAAGCATGAGCTTGTTATGGATTATTACTCAAGCAAAAACATTGATAATGCACGTGTGCAACCTGTATTTTTTGGGATGAATGAGAATGTAGGGCAAAATTCTGATTTTACTGTGGCTGCCGATGCGGGTGTGCCAGCAGTTGTTCACGTTAAAACACAATATAATCAACCCAATTACACTCTTTACGATTTTATCTTCGGAACATCACCAAGATATTCAACTCCAGTTATGTCTTCTGGATCGGGCGTAATTATTTCGTCGGATGGTTATATTGTTACAAATAATCATGTTATCGAGAATGCCGAAATTATAGAAGTTGTTCTTAATAATAAAAAATCTTATCCAGCACGACTAGTTGGACGAGATGCTACAACCGACATTGCTCTTCTAAAAGTTGAAGCCGAGAATCTTCCATATTTGAATTATGGTAATAGCGACGATATTAAAATAGGAGAGTGGGTACTTGCAATCGGCAATCCATTTAATCTTACATCGACAGCAACTGCCGGTATAGTAAGTGCAAAAGCAAGAAACATAAATATTATGTCGGATAATATGGCAATTGAATCTTTTATTCAAACAGATGCTGCTGTAAACCCCGGAAATAGTGGAGGTGCACTTATTAATACCAAAGGCGAACTCATTGGAATTAATACTGCAATTGCATCGCGCACTGGATCATTTGTCGGATACTCATTTGCAATACCTGTAAATATTGTTCGCAAGGTAGTAGCCGATTTGGTTGAGTTTGGAGAGGTTCAGCGAGCTTATCCTGGACTAGATTTGGTTGACATCGATGCAAAAATTGCGGATCAGCTCGAAATTGATAAAATCGAAGGTGTTTACGTGGCAGGAGTTTGGAAAAATGGTGCAGGCGAGAAAGCAGGCATAGAAACAGGAGATATTATTATTGCAGTTAACTCGAATGTCGTTAATAGCATTGCCGAGTTTCTCGAAAATATTAGTCGGTTCAGACCTGGAGATAATGTTTCATTACTTGTAAAAAGAGGTCTGATGCCGAAGAAAATCACAATCACTTTACAAAATAAATATGGCGAAACTGGACTTGTGCAGTCAGAAAGTGTTGAAAGTCTCGGCGCTCGATTTGAACCAGCATCCGACTATGATATTCAACGATTAAGAATAAAAACGGGTTTGCAGGTAACCGACGTAACTCCCGGAAAATTTGCTCTTAATGGAATCAAGAAAAACTTTATAATCGTAAGGGTAAATAGTACTTATATCAGCACAGTTGATGAACTTAAAGAAGTAATCGATAAATCTGATGGTGGCGTATTTATAGAAGGAATTTATCCAAACGGAAGTGCGGCGTATTATTCTTTTAAACTTTAAGAAGGGGAATTATTTAGGTATTATTGTAAAACTTGAATCGATCATCGGTAATCGGTCCCGAGCCAAAGGCTACCCGATAAATCGGGACAGGCAGTGGATCCTCGTTAAAAGAAGAAATTGCTTTGCAC
>JAQVGK010000381.1 GCA_028696755.1 Bacteroidales bacterium
CCTGTCATCTTCGCATTATGCCACAAAACTTGGGGTGCTTACTACCAATGACATATTTACGTACCTAGCCGAATATCAACAATTTGACAAATTCCAAATTCTAAACAATAAAGTTTGTTTTTGTATAGCCTAATTTGCTTTTACATTTTTGCTGACGCCATTTAAAACTGAACGCGAATTAACGAATTTACACGAACGATTAAAAAATCAACAGCGTTGATTTTTTAACCATAAATTAGCTTAAGTACTGCCATGCTGATTTCGATGGTTAGGCGCACTCACCAACCTCAGCTAAACACATCGCACTGCATCGCGCTGAGCTTCGATTCGTGTAAATTCGTTAATTCGCGTTCAAAAGTTTTTAGAATGAGCTGCGTCCTGTCATCTTCGCATTATGCCACAAAACTTGGGGTGCTTACTCGCAATGACGGCAGCTATTCTGGAACGCCGTCATTGCGAGTCCCCACCCAAAAAAAGTAACGAGTAACTACGAAGTGGTTACGAGGCACAAAAGACTATTTGCGTTGCACTGGTATGAACATAGTGTGTTTTCCCAAAACTCTGTAATTGCTAGCGAAGCAATCGACTCGACACTGTAGTATCTTAGTAAACATACTTATTGTAAATTCCCACTGCCAATTAAATTTTTTCATTACTTTTGACAAACAAAAAACGGATGATTATGAAAAATACATTATTAGCTTTTTCTATTATTGCATTGATGATTTCATTTGTATCCTGCGGATCAGGAAGCTCGAGTAAAACCGAGGAAATTGCAACCGACACAATTGAAGTTCGCGAAGCCCCTGCCGACAGGATTTTACCTGAGGCTGTAGATCCAGAAAAGCCTATCGAAGCATCAAAAGTTTTCAACTCGTTTTACGAATGGACCGGCACAAAAGTATTGGTTGCAGGATATATTGATACTTTTACCGATTGGGAAAAAACCGGGACTGAATTATATTTAATCGAATCGCCGGAGAGTATGAAGACTTTGTTTGTGTGTGAATTTAAAGATCGCATTAACAAAGAGATAAAAAGTAGCGATATAGTAATAATTCGGGGTACTATGGCCGAAAGTTCATATTGGGGCTTTGTAATAAAAGACTGTGAACTTGTAGAGCTAAACGGCAAGTACAAAAAAGGCCAGAATCCTGATCCATACTATGCTCAAAGCGAAGCTTACTGGGTATCAGACCTTTACAAAGCCTGCGATAAGTGGACTGGAACTGAAGTTACAGTTGTTGGACATTATAATAGTACTACAACCTCAACTATGAACGACAATACAACTTGGCGCATCGATCTCGACAATCCAGAAACTGGTCAAAAACTTATTGGCTGCACAATGCTTAGCGAGCCCGACTCCGACAAGCTTGCTAAAAATCGTGACAATGTAAAAATACGTGGAAAGGTTTCACGCGACCTGTGGGGTACTGTTCAGTTGGTGGACTGTGTGGTGGTGGAGTGATGATAGTGAGACTGCTCTTTTTCCAACTCCTCTCAAAAACATGTTAAGTAACACATTTTCTAAGATTTTCTGTTTAAATTTTTTAAATCGGATAAAATATTACATTTTTGCTTCAAATAAATAATGTTAAATTAAAAATCATAAATTATGTCAGACGCTGTTAAAAGAACTTCTCAAGAGTTTATGGATCTTGAAGCTAAGTATGGAGCTCACAATTATCACCCGCTACCTGTTGTATTAGACAGAGGCGAAGGACCACTGGTATGGGATGTTGAAGGAAAACAGTATTTCGATTTTTTGAGTGCATATTCTGCTGTAAATCAGGGACATTGCCATCCAAAAATTGTAAAGGCTTTAGTTGATCAAGCTCAAAAATTGACTCTTACATCAAGAGCATTTTATAATTCAACTTTGGGTGATTACGAAAAATACATCACCGAGTATTTTGGTTACGACAAGGTTTTACCAATGAACACAGGTGCTGAGGCAGATGAAACTGCTCTTAAACTTGCTCGTCGTTGGGCTGTTGTTAAAAAAGGTGTTCCGAATGATGAAGTAAAAATCATTTGCTGCTCGGGTAACTTCCACGGTCGTACAATTACAATCATCACTATGTCTGATGATCCAGATTCTTACGCTAATTATGGTCCGCTTACTCCAGGTTTCATCCGTATTCCTTACAACGACACTGCGGCTCTCGAAAAAGTTCTTGAAGAACACGGAAAAACAACTGCTGCTTTCATTCTTGAGCCAATTCAGGGCGAAGCTGGTGTTTATGTTCCAGAAGCTGGGTATCTTAAAAAAGCATACGACATTTGTAAAAAACATAATGTTCTTTTCATTGCCGACGAAGTACAAACTGGTATTGCACGTACAGGTAAATTATTGGCTTGCGACCACGAAGACGTTCGTCCAGATATCGTAATTCTTGGCAAAGCTCTTTCTGGTGGTGTTATTCCTGTTTCTTGCGTTTTAGCTGACGACGAAGTTATGCTTACAATTAAACCAGGCGAAC
The DNA here is from genome assembly GCA_028696755.1 of Bacteroidales bacterium. The sequence goes on from JAQVGK010000381.1 coordinate 2,487, forward strand.
ACGGTTCTACTTTTGGTGGTTTCCCACTTGCTGGCAAAGTTGCAATGGCTGCTCTCGAAGTTGTTCGCGAAGAAAAACTTGCCGAAAAAGCTGAATATCTTGGTAAAATTTTCCGCGAAGAAATGAGCTCAATAAAATCGCCTATGATTGAACTAGTAAGAGGTAAAGGTTTATTAAATGCTGTTGTTATTCGCAATCAACCAGGAAAAACTGCATGGGATGTTTGTATGGAAATGAAAGAATGTGGAGTTTTAGCTAAACCAACTCACGGTAATATCATTCGTTTTGCTCCTCCACTCGTTATCAGCGAAGCTCAGTTACGCGAAGCAATCGGACTTATCAAAAAAGCTTTTGCAAAATTTGAATAATAGATTCTCGAAAATAAATGAACTGCCGTGAATTATTTGCGGCAGTTTTTTTATTGTTTTTTACTTAATTTGCATAAAACTATTTTGTGGAAACAAATCCAAACATACGCAGATTTGCAATCGGTGATATTCACGGATGCAGTCGTACTTTCCGCAAACTAATTAAAAAGCTAGACTTGAATCCCGACGACGAGGTTTACATTCTTGGCGACATGATAAATCGTGGAAAAGACAGCAGTGGTGTTCTGAACTATATTATCAAACTAAGGAAACAAGGTTATAAGATTTTCCCATTGAGAGGTAATCATGAACAAACACTGCTAAATGTTGTTAGCAATTATCCTGATCACATACATGATTATCTTCGGCAGTTTAAATCAGAGGACTTGCTATCATTAAAAGGCAATATCAAGAAAAAGTATTTAAATTTGCTCGAAAGTTTTCCACATCACTACGAACTTGACAACTGTATTTTTGTTCATGCTGCGCTTAACTTAACCGACGAAGATATTTTTGCCGATAAAAATTTCATGATTACAAGCAGGTATCAGCTTGGAAAAACCGAAAGGCTTCAAGGTAAAACGCTTATTCACGGACATGTTTCGATGGAATTTAACATTATCAAGTCTAATATAGCAACAAAACAGCCAATAATTTGTATTGATAATGGATGTATTTACGGTGACCAAAGAAATGGTTATGGAAAACTTGTCTGTTTAAATATTGATACTTTTGAAATTATAACAAAAAAGAATTGTGAAATTCCCATCTGACACCAACATATTAAACAGAATTAAGGAAGGTGAAGGAATTCGGCTCGATTTTAAGCATAGTATCTCTGATACTAAGAAAATTGCCCGTTCACTAACTGCATTTGCCAATACCGAGGGAGGTAGTTTACTAATTGGTGTGCGAGATAATGGAAGTATTGCAGGGATGAATTCGGAAGAAGAATATTATATGATTGAGACTGCTGCACTTATACACTGCAAGCCTCCTATAAATTTTTCGCACACTCATCATGCTGCTATGGGAAAGCAAATTTTGGAGATTATTGTTCCCAAAAGCGATGATATGCCCCACTCCGCTCCCGACCATGATGGAGTTTACAAAGCTTACGTTCGTGTAAATGATTAAAACATTGTTGCCCCAAAAACTCTAGTTGAGGTTTGGAAACGACAGAAAAAAGGATTAACAGGTGTAAGAATAAGATTTGACGAAGTTGTAGAAACACT
>JAQVGK010000382.1 GCA_028696755.1 Bacteroidales bacterium
GCAAAAACTGCTGTTTCGGACGAGGAAGTTATTTACACCGAAGAAAACAGTAAGCCTTATTATGTGAGATATAGAATTGAGGGTGAGGATAACTATCTAGTTGTTGCTACAACACGTCCCGAAACTATTTTAGGAGATACTGCAGTTTGTGTAAATCCCGTTGATCCTCGTTTCGCTCATTTGAAAGGTAAAAAAGTTGTTGTTCCGATGGTTAACAGAGTTGTTCCAGTTATTTTTGACTCTTATGTTGATATGGAATTTGGTACCGGTTGCTTAAAAATTACACCGGCTCATGATATTAATGACTATGAAATTGGAAATCGTCATAATCTCGAATCGATAGATATTTTTAACGATAATGGAACTCTCAGCGAAAAGGCTGGTTTGTTTATTGGAGAAGATAGATTTGTTGCTCGCAAGCTTGCTGTTTCTGAGTTGGAGAGATTGAATCTTATCGAGAAAATAGAAGATTATAATAATAAAGTAGGTCGTTCTGAGCGTACAAATTCGGTAATAGAGCCAAAACTCTCGATGCAGTGGTTTTTAAAGATGGAAAATCTGGCAAAGCCTGCAATTGAAGCTGTTGAGACTGGCGAAGTGAACATTATTCCTGCAAAATATAAAAATGTTTACCGCCACTGGATGGAAAATGTTAGAGACTGGTGTATTAGTCGTCAATTATGGTGGGGACACAGGATTCCTGCTTACTATTTGCCAAATTCTAATGATTTTGTTGTTGCAGAAACTGCTGATAAAGCTTTATCATTAGCGATTGAGAAAACAGGAAATAAATCATTGACAATTGCCGATTTACGTCAGGATGAAGATGTTCTGGATACTTGGTTCTCGTCGTGGTTGTGGCCAATTTCGGTTTTTGATGGAATTTTGAATCCTGAAAATCCTGAGTTTAAGTATTATTATCCAACAAACGATTTGGTAACAGCTCCCGAGATTTTATTCTTCTGGGTTGCTCGTATGATTATTGCTGGGTATGAATATCCAAAGCAAAAACCATTTTCGAATGTTTATTTACATGGTATTGTTAGAGATAAGCAACGCAGAAAAATGTCGAAATCGCTTGGTAATTCGCCCGATCCGCTTGATCTGATTGATACTTATGGTGTTGATGGTGTTAGAGTTGGTATGTTGTTCTGTGCGCCAGCGGGTGGCGATTTACTTTATGATGATTCGTTACCAGAGCAGGGACGAAATTTTGCAAATAAAATTTGGAATGCGTTTAGATTAGTTAAGAATTGGGAAGTAGATGCAAATATTCCGCAGCCAGAACATTCAAAAGCTGCTGTGAAATGGCTTGATGCTAAAATAAATGAGACCATTGGAATTTTGAATCAGCAGTTTGATACTTTCCGTTTATCGGAGGCTTTGATGACAGTTTACAAGCTGTTCTGGGATGATTTTTCTGCATGGTATTTAGAGATTATTAAGCCAGAGTATCAGAAACCAATTGATAAACTTACTTTTGATCAGACTTTAGACTATTTTAAGAAACTGTCATTGCTGATTTCTCCATTTATGCCTTTTATTACTGAGGAGTTGTGGCAATTTATGAAAACCGAGAGTGATCCAGAATCTATTGTTTTGGCAAAATGGCCAGTAGCTGGCGAGGAGAATGCCGAATTGCTAGCAGGATTTTCAGCTTGCACCGAAATTGTTGCTGGAATACGTACAATTCGTCAGGAAAAGAATTTGCCTTTGAAGGAAAAGCTTAGTATGCAGGTAATTAGTCATGGTAATTACGATGGCGGTTTCGATGCAATAATAACGAAACTTGGTAACCTCGAAGAAATTGTATTTGTTGATGATAAGCCTGCAATGGCTGCTGGATTTATTGTTAACGCACACGAATATTTTATTCCGCTGGGCGATATGATTAACAAAGATGAGGAAATCAAAAAGCTTGAAGAAGAATTAAAATATGCCGAAGGATTTTTAAAATCGGTAATGGCTAAGTTGTCGAACGAGAAATTCGTTAACAATGCGCCTGCACAGGTTATTGATGCCGAACGCAAAAAACAAGCCGATGCCGAAGCTAAAATATCTATTCTGAAGGAACAGATTGTAGGGCTAAAAGCATAGTCTATTTAAGGTATTAGCTTTTCCAATGTATTAATCAAGTTGTAATACAGTGGGATGTTGTAGAACTGGCCTGAGTTTTGGAAATTTCTGGGCGAATATCTGATTTGAATTTGTGGATTATACTTATCAACATAGCTTTTTAGGCTTCTTAAAGTTTTGCTTGTTCCCGACTTTACTTCCACTGGAATAATATTATCTTTAATTTGAATTAGAAAATCAACTTCAGCATCACTACTCGATGTCCAGTAAAATAGTTCCGATTGTGCACTTGCGTATAGGCTTTGAGCTACAAAGTTTTCTGTAAAAGCTCCATTATACTTAAGAAATAATTCGTTTGGGTAAATTAATACTTCGGACCTGAGATCAAGCATAGCTCCGAGAAGACCAGTGTCAACAAAGTAAACTTTAAATTTGGTTCTGTCGCAATATCCTGATAATGGTAATTCTGGCTTTGTTACATTGTAAGCAAGATAAATTAGTCCTACATTTTTTAGCCATTCTATGGTAGATTCCCAGAAAGACGCACGCGATCCCTTTGATATAGCACTATATTGAAATTTTTTATTCTCTTTTGCAAGTTGTGTTGGAATAGAATTCCAAAGTTCCGACGTTTTTATAGCTTGTTCGTTTGATGAGTATTTTGAGAAATCATGTTGATAAGATATTAGAATTTCTTTCTGAATTGCTTTTACTTTTTTCACATCCTTTTCATTAAACCATGATTTAACGACCTCGGGCATGCCACCGACAAACATATATGTACGCATTAGATTTAATACTTTTTCATGAATAGGCTGGGAGAATTTTTCCATTGTTACGGCGCCTTGCAGATTCTCATATATTAGCTCTTCTCCCGCAGCCAAAAGAAATTCTTCGAAATCCATTGGAAAAAGGTTGAGGAAAGATACATTACCTACAGGGAATGATGTGTCGCCTGCAATACTTACACCTAGCAAAGAGCCAGCGGCAATTACAAAAAACTCTGGAGCCTCTTCGTTAAAATATTTTAAAGAAGTTATTGCTCTTGGAACAGCTTGGATTTCATCAAAAAATAAAAGAGTGGACTCTGGTTCGATTTTTTTGCCTACATACAAACTTAGATCATTAATTATTTTTTGAGGATCGAGACTTTCAGCAAAGATTAGTTCTAATGCAGAATCTCTTTCAAAATTTATTCTAATATAATTTTTAAATTCATATTTGCCAAACTCACTAATGAGCCATGTTTTACCAACTTGTCGTGCTCCTTGCAATAGTAATGGCTTCCTCGTTTCAGAGCTTTTCCATCGCAATAACTCATTATAAGCTTTCCTTTTCATAGCTAGTTTCTTATAAATTTTTTACTAAGATAATCAATTATCTCCAAAAAAGTGTTGCAAAGTTAAAATATATCTCCAAAAAAATGCAAAAAAGTTAAAATTTATCTCCACAAAAGTGTTACAAAGTTAAAAATTATCTCCAAAAAAATGCAAAAAAGGTAAAATATATCTCCAAAAAAGTGTTTAAAAGTTGAAATTTATCTCCATAAAAATGCAAAATATTACAAAATTATCTCCCAAAAAGTGTAAAAAAAGAGGCCTGATTTAACTCGGACCTCGTTTGTATTTATTGCAGAAGAATGTGTTCGTTTTCGGAACTCTATTTTCTAATTTCCTTAAATGCTTTTTCTATTGTTGCAGCAATTTGATCGTGCAGTTCATCGGCAGGCTGATCACCATTAAAAGAAACCATTTTTTCTTGTTGACGGTAGAATTCTGCAATCTTGCAGCTTCTTTGTTCAAAAACCTCAAGGCGATGAATTATTGTTTCTGGGTTCATGTCATAAGTTCTTGCATTTGCCGTTTTGGATCGTGCTGTTAATCGTTTTAGTGACTGCAAAGTTGAAGTCTTGATTTCGATAACAAGAGATACCGAAGTGTCCAGCTTTTTCAACAAGCCACCCATAATGTATGCCTGCACTAAGGTAGATGGGAATCCTT
>JAQVGK010000383.1 GCA_028696755.1 Bacteroidales bacterium
GCGAAACAATTAGAATTGTGTCGAGCCGACATGTCGTTCTCTAAAACAAATATTTGAGCATTGGCCAAAGGTGTCTGGCATTTGTTTTAGGCCAAGGTCGACGTACAATTCTTTTGTTTCGTCTCGAGGTGCGTTGGGTAGCATCGGTTTGCCTTGACTTTTTTGTAACTTTTTTTGTCAAGAAAAAAAGTTTGAATGTAAAATAAACGATTTTTCTCCAGGATGTCCCAGTGTCGAAGTCTATAGCGACATAACTTATTGGAGTTTGTAGTTTCGCTAGAAATTACAATAAACTTGTTAAACGGCATGTCAAAGATATGCCGTTTTTTTGTTTTATCTTTTTAACTTTGCAGATGATTAAAACAAGTAAACAAAATATTTGTTAAAGCGATATGGAAATTAGTATTGATAGAATCGAAGAAATCCTTTCCACAGTTATCTATCCCGAAACAGGTAAGAACATTCTGGACGAAGGAATTCTCGAAGAATTAGAAACTGGCGACAACTCGGTAGATATTGTTCTGAGTTTTGCCAAAGCAACCGATCCTTTTATTAGTTCGGTTAAACGAGCTGTTAAAGCTGCCATTGAGGCAGAATTTAGCTCAGATTTGATAATTGACATTACAACTAAGGTAAAACCTAAGGAAAAATCTGCTCCTAAAATTAGCGAAGGCATTTCTGAAGTTAAAAACATTATTGCCGTTGCTAGTGGTAAAGGTGGAGTTGGAAAATCAACTGTAACAGTGAATCTTGCAGTTGCGTTGGCGCAAAAAGGTTACAAGGTAGCTGTAATTGATGCAGATATTTATGGTCCTAGCATTCCGAAAATGTTTGGAGTGGAGGATGTTAAACCATCAGGTGTTGAAGAAAATGGCAAGGAGCTGATTATGCCAGTTGAGAAATACGGCATTAAAATGTTGTCGGTAGGGTTCTTTGTTAATCCTGGTGATGCAACAATATGGCGAGGACCAATGGCTACTGGAGTTTTAAAACAGTTGATTCAGCAGGCTAAATGGGGAGAAATAGACTATCTTCTTTTCGATCTTCCTCCTGGAACTAGCGATATTCATCTTACCCTAGTTCAAACTGTTCCAGTTACTGGTGCTGTTATTGTTAGCACTCCTCAGCAAGTTGCAATTGCTGATGCAAGAAAAGGAATATCAATGTTTAAAGCAAATGGGATAGAAGTGCCGATTCTTGGACTGGTCGAAAATATGTCGTGGTTTACACCTGTTGAGTTGCCCGAAAATAAATATTTTATTTTTGGTAAAGGCGGAACAGAAATGCTGGCAAATGAAACTGGAACCGAGCTTTTAGCTCAAATTCCTATAGTGCAGTCGGTATGCGAAAGTGGCGATAGCGGAAAACCAATCGCCTTACAATACGATTCGGTTATTGGAAAAGCATTTGGCGAATTTGCAAAAAATCTTGTTGCTGCCGTCGAAAAGAGAAACACCACTTTGCCACCAACTAAGCAGGTAATGGTGAAGTAGGGTGGAAATCGGTGACTTCGACTCCGCTCAGTCACCTTTTCTGACAGTGTCGCAGATGCAGAGCGAATGGTGGCCGAAAATAATTCTCTATGATTTTTGTCCGTATGGACATAAATATTTATAGAGAATTATTAAAAATAGTTTTAATTATTTAGGTATTATGGCAAGAATAGAAACAATTTTGGTAATCGGTAAAAGTTGTAATCAGTAATCGGTGAGATTGCAAATTCGCTATTGCTCATTGGGATTCCACTTTTGTTTAAAAAGGTAGAATCTTGAGTTTACTGCAATTTACAGATTACAGATTACAGATGACCGATTACAGATTAAAAATACACCAGAGACCTAAATAGTTACAAAAAGTTTTAAATTCCGCATTAGCGGATACACAGAGTTTAGAAATAATTAGTGAACATAAAAACAAAAAAATGGAAGAAATATTAAAAAAAATCGAAGTGTCGATAAACGAAGTTAGACCATACTTGCAAGCCGACGGTGGCGACATCAGTCTTGTTGAAGTTACTCCTGATTTTGTAGTTAAGGTAAAGTTATTGGGTGCTTGCGGCTCTTGCCCATACAGTATTCAAACTCTTAAACTTGGCGTTGAGGATAAACTTAAAAGAGATGTTCCTCAGGTTAAAGAAGTAGTTGCGGTTTAGTACCCAGCTATTCGGTGTAGTTTAGTAACGCATTTTATATGTATATGTCCTACGGACAAAAAGTGCTGCATGATTATACTTTTTACTGACGTTTATGTTACTTCGGCGGGCTCAGCACACCGCCTCTGGACAAAAACGAGTTTTATTTAGCAAATAAATAAAACTTAGAGAATTGTTAGCCCTTTAGGGCTTCAACGTCAGTAAAAAGAAATTGTCAACATGTATTACTGCTTTGTCCAGATGACATTAACATTTTTTTTGAATGGTTTTAAATGTAGCGAAAACTCTAGAATGAGACATTAACTAAACGACATTACCCAGCTATTCTAAAACCTTTATAGCTTTATCGTTTTCGGGGTAAATCGAAGGCACTCCCTCGTAGTCCTTTACTTTGCCCCGAATACATACTTTTTTATTAATAAGATACTTTTCGGGCTCATACGAAAAGTTAACAACATTTGATTTCCAGATTGTTGCAGTAAATATCTGATTTGGAAAACTTTTATCCATATTGATAAAAATATGTCCTTTCTTAGATTTGTGTGTACTTACAACTGTTCCACAAATGTTTACTTCCTTTGGATAATCGTAAAATTGCTTCGCTTCTACAGTATTGTACGATTCTTTTGGCATTTGAGCTTTTGTAAGTGGCGCAACATCATTTTTCTTTGTCCCAGTACGCCATTGCGAGATGTCCGAATTTGATTCAATAAGTTTTTCATCTTCGGCACTTAATTTTGGAAAGTAATTTATTCCTGTAATCTTTTCAATGGAGTCGATGCTAACAACATACGACTCTATAGGATAACCGGTATTTTTCTGCGAAACAATAAATGCAATTCCTTTTTTTGATTGCATGTCAACACCAATTTTATAATGGTATTCGGGGATCGAAACATTGTTTTTACTACGGGTTTGTTTGGGTAAATCGTCGCGTAAGACTGGAGCAGTAACAATAAATAAATCTTTACCAGGATTATTATAAACATATTCTCTCATAAAGCTTTCGATGTCGGCCCAAAGTTCTCGGTTAAATTCAGGAAGTTGTGGAGTCATGTTCGAATAAAAATATGATTCTGATAATGCAACTGGCGACCAGCGAAAATCTGCCGAAGGTGCCAAATGACCACGATCGTAACCAAAACCATCGTATTTTAGGCTGCCATCATCTTTTTCAGTTGTGAGAAAATAGTCAACCTCTTCGGAAGAACCGGTCTTTATTAAACTGTCAACTCTAAAATCGTTAGTTCTAGATACGGCTCCATTAACAATTTCGTGAGATATAATGTGGGCAGTCCATCTTGCCATTTCGTGCTCTTCGTCGTAAACCAAGCAGAATGCTGAATGACAAATAAGTTCTTCGCCATCTTTTAATTCGGGTATTCCGAATTCAAGTAGTTGTGATTTAAGATTATTAAGTTTGATTTGCTCGACGATATTAAACAGACTGTCGCGCTTTTGATTTAGCCTTTCTATTTCGGCATTTAGCAGATTAAGCTCGTTCTCGTAATTTTGCGAAAACAAGAAAATCGGTGCAAACAAAATTGCCAAATATACGAGAGCTAGTTTCATAAGAAAAAAAAAGGTGGCGCTAGACCACCTTAAATATTTTATTCGCTGTATATTAAAATGTCGTCAATTAAAAAGTCTGCCTTTTGTCCAGCTTCTGCAACATATCTAAATGCAATATAAACATTTCCAGAATAGCTACTTATATCAATTTCCCCAGAATCTATTTCACTACCATAACCATTTGTTGGTGCTGTTGCAAAGTTTGCAGGGATAACATCCCAAGTTGCATCACCAACATTTGTTCCATCAAAATCTGTAGAGATTACCAATTCAATTTTTGCGTTCTGTAAATAACCTGCACGCGACCAGTACGACATTTTATTAGAGTTATGCGATATTTGAGGTA
>JAQVGK010000384.1 GCA_028696755.1 Bacteroidales bacterium
AATCTTAAATTCGATATTGCTGGTGTTGACGAAGTTAAACGTAAATTCTTCGGAACGCTTTACAATACTTACAATTTCTTTGCTCTATATGCAAATATCGACAGTTTCTGCTATGCCGAAAAAGATGTGGACTTTGCAAAACGTCCCGAACTCGACAGATGGATATTAAGTTTACTTAATTCGCTAGTAAAAGATGTTCAGAACTGCTACGAAACCTACGAAAACACAAAAGCTGGTCGCTTAATTCAGGATTTTGTGATGGATCATCTCAGCAACTGGTATGTACGTTTGGGTCGTAAACGCTACTGGGGTGGTGAATATGATGATGATAAAATTTCGGCTTATCAAACACTTTATACTTGTTTGCTTACAATCTCCAAACTTGCTTCGCCAATCGCTCCATTTTACATGGATAAATTGTATCGCGATTTAATTTCTGTTACCGAGAAAGAAAGCTTTAGCTCTGTTCATCTTGCACATTTTCCACAAGCCGACGAATCGCTTATTGATAAGTCGCTCGAAGAGAGAATGGAAATGGCTCAAAATATTTCTTCAATGATTTTAAGTCTGAGAAGAAAGGTTAGCCTTAAAGTACGTCAGCCACTTCAGAAAATTATGATGCCAGTAATAAGTTCCGATTTTGTTGAACAGGTTGAGAAAGTTAAACATATTATCATGACCGAAACCAACATTAAAGAAGTTGAGTTTTTGGACGATAGTTCTGACATTCTTGTGAAGAAAATCAAAGCTAATTTTAAGGTTCTTGGCCCAAAATATGGCAAGATAATGAAGCAAGTATCGGCTGTAATAGCTGCAATGACTCAAAAAGAAATAGCAACATTGGAACGAGAAGGTAATTTTGCATTTGTTGTCGAAGGACAAGATGTGAATATTACTGTTGATGATGTTGAGATAATCTCTGAGGACATTCCTGGTTGGCTTGTTGCAAACGAAGGCAAATTGACCGTTGCACTTGACATAAACGTTACTCCAGAATTGGTTGAGGAGGGAATTGCACGTGAGTTGGTAAACAGAATTCAGAATTTGCGTAAGGACAGTGGATTTGATGTAACTGATAAAATTAACATTTTTATCGAATCACATTCCGAGACTGATACAGCCGTAAACAACTATCAGGACTACATTTGCTCGCAAACTCTGGCAAATTCGATAAAAATTATCAACAAAACGGAACAAAAACAATATGTTACCGTAGAAGTGAATAATTTTGAAATTCAACTGAGCGTTGAAAAGTGTAATAACTAAAATTTTAGGATCATGAGTGCGGAAGAAGAAAAAACCAGATACAGCTATGAGGAGCTGCAGGAATTTAAGGAACTTATCCTGAAAAAACTTGAAAAAGCCAATAAAGATTATGATCTTTATAAAAGTATGTTAAGTCATGAAGATACCAATGATATTATGGACACTTCTCCAACATTTAAAGTGTTAGAAGAAGGTGCAAATGTTTTATCAAAGGAAGAAATTGGAAGAATAGCGCAACGCCAGCTTAAGTTCATCCAGCATTTACAGGCTGCTCTGGTACGTATCGAAACTGGAACCTATGGAATTTGCCGTGAAACAGGAAAGTTAATTTCCAAAGAAAGACTAAAGGCTGTTCCACATGCTACACTTAGCATGGATGCTAAAATGAACAGGAAGTAAATAATTGAGTGAGTGAGAAAAGAAATGCCTGCGAATAGTGGGCATTTTTTGTTGAATAATAACTAAACTTTGTAAGCAGTTAGCAGTGGTCGGTATGTCGGTGGTAGGCTGCTAAATTTAGCATTAATCCTCCTTAGCCTCAGCCTCAGCCTTAGCCTTTTTTTTGTAAGCAGTAAGCAGTGCGACGGTACGTCGGTTCCGAGCAAGAGGTTCGTGAATCCTCGTTAAAAGAAGAAATAGCTTTGCATTTTTTTCTTTTAGCGAATATGTTAAAATTGCAAATTGCTTTTTCATAAAATTCATAAAGCAATTTCTATTTTAACGGGATGGCAGTCTGCTAATTTATGCAGTAAGCCTCCTTAGCCTCAGCCTTAGCCTTAGCCTTTTTGTAAAATGTCAGATAAAAAAAGCAAAACTTTGCAGAACCCCACCGATTACAGATTACCGATTACAAAAAAACTGCCCTCCATCACTTCTTCCCCTTCCCCTTTTGCAGGTTTTTACCATCAATTTTTATAAGCTCGTCGTTGCGATAAGTAAAGGTCATGTATAACGAACCGTCTTCGTTAAACTTTTTCCAATCTTTATGTTTTTTTCCAATACGGAATTCGCCAACAAGCTCAACTGTTCCATCGGGATAATACCATTTGTGAACGCCATCAGCATCTCCGTTTTTATATTTTCCTTCAAAGCGAATCTTGCCAGTATCGTAGTAATGTTTCCACTGTCCTGTTCTTTCATCAAGTTCGTAAGCGCCTTTTTCCACAATATCTCCAACCTGATAAACCCATTCACCATTTCGGGCATCATCAAAGTATTCACCTTTTAAAATTTCATTGCCAACCGAATCGTATTCAACGTATAATCCTTCGCGCTTTCCGTACATATAAACTTCTTCGCGCTTCTTGTTTCCGTTAGGATAAAGCCAAAGCCATTCGCGATCGGGTTTATCTTCACTAAAATATCCTTCTAGCTCGGTTTTGCCATCGGGATAATAAAAGATCCATTTACCATCTTTAAGGCCGTTTAAGTAATTACCCTCGGCAAAAAAATACGAATTATAAATGTCGTAAAGTTTCCATATCCCTGTTCGATTACCGTTTTTATCAAATAATCCTTGACCAAGTAGCTCGCCAACCGCTGTGTATTCTTTTGCAGTTATAATCTTTCCACTTTTATCATATTCTTTGTGAATTCCAACTGGCACGGTATCAACAAAAGCTCCTTCGTATTGCAATGTGCCATCTGGATAAAATGATTTTTTAATTTCGGCCTTCAGTTTAATCTCTTCTTCAACCTTTGGTACATACAATTCTCCATTAACATAGCGCTTCTCGTTCAGAATCTTTCCGTTAATATCAAACTCTCTGAAATATCCGTGCAATACACCATTAAGATAATTGTATTCTGTCATTTTTGAGCCACTCGGATAAAATTCCATCCATTTTCCCTGCTTTCTTCCTTGATCATCGCGACGATTAACACGTATTGTTTCAACCTCATAACCATTGTGGTACCGATACATTGTAATAACCAAGCCAGTTTTGTCGAATTCCTGACCATCGCCACTACGCTTGTCGCTTTTGTAATTAAAGGAATATTTTACATAACCCGAAATATCGTAATAAAAGGATGTTCCTTCTCGCAGTCCGTTAACATATAGCTCTTTTGAATAAAGGTAGTGATGTTTTACAGAATCTTCATCATAATAATAATCATAGGTCTGCGAGTATCCGTTCTTTTTGTCCTGCCTATAAGTGATAGTTTCGGAAAGCTTTCCGTCGGGATAATAAAATTTCCAGATGCTATCGAGTTCAAAATATTTTCGATTACCTTCTGATTTTAAAGTGCCGTCTTCGTAGTAGTTTTTCCAATAACCATCTGGCTTTCCTTCTCTTAATGTCCCCTCTGCCGAAATCTGACCGTTTGGATAATAATATCTGGTAATCCCATCGGGGTTAGTGCCCTGAGAAAATGCAAATTGCACAAAAGAAAATCCTAATATTAAAGATATCCAAAATTTCATGGCTGTAAAGTTAGTAAAAATATGAGTAAGTATTTGGGGGGTGTGAGAGGAATTTTTATTCATGTTCAAGAATATTTCTGGTAAGGAGCATGGAGCATGGAGCACACATTCTTTAGATGCTAGCATTGTGATGTTGCACTATTATCACCATTTACTAAAACAGAATTCTTACTTCTCAGCACAAACAGCTCCATGCCCCATGCCCCATGCTCCGTGCAAAAAAACGAAGGCTTTAGTATTTAACCTTAAATCCGCAAATTACAAAAAATGTTAAGACAGGTAATTTTTTTTATGGAATTTCATCCTAATATTTCAAATATTCACTAAAATTCTGTAAAAACTCTAACTTATTTTGACAATATTTTG
>JAQVGK010000011.1 GCA_028696755.1 Bacteroidales bacterium
AATGGTCTTAAATGAATTAGTCCATTTGTTTTCCCTTTATTCAGTCTTTCAATCAACGAAATTAGTAGTCTGTTCGTCATTTTTCTTATTTTTTTTACACTTGCCCATAACGACCGAGGCTATGGGCATTGGCGGTTTGCGGGAGCATTCGCTGTCGCACAGCGAAAATGGCAAAACGGGAGCAAAAACACCTAAGTGCAATGCTCCCGCCAATGCGCATAGGCGTGTGTTATGCCCAGTTTTTTGTTTTATTATCGAGTTTTTTAAAAAAGACTTTCTAAAATTACTGGTATGTCTATTTCTAAATCTCCAGTATAATCAACATATGGTATTCCTAATTTTTCAAGAGCTATTTTAAATCGTTTGTATCCATTTTCATCTCTTAATGCTACCCAATTAATATGTAGTTGTTCGCATTGATTCTTGTTTTGCTGAGAAAGTGTGTCTGCAACAAAGACATTTGTATCTCGTGCAATAATTGCATCGGCACTTTCGGGATTTCCTTTTCCCATTAGTTTTACTTCACACAAATACTCTTTTCCATCGTTAAGTAAATAAAAGTCTATTTCTCTGTCAACTTTCTTTCCTTTGTCTTTGACAAAATGGCTAGCATCATAATGTTTTTCTGGTACTTGATACATTTTACATAAAGTAAGCATCAGATATTTTTCTGCACTTTTGCCTGCTGTGCTCCACAAACCACCTCTTAAGGCAGCACGTTTTACAGCTAAAGTATTTATAACAATCAGACTTTCACTAACATTCAAATCGACAGAAACACCTTTCATTTTTATCGTTAAAGTCAAGTCAATTTCCTTTTCCAATTCGACGAGCGATTGAATACTACTATAAAGAGATTCAAAATGCTCGTTTGCAGCTTCAATAACAATAGTCTTTGTGGCAGTACCATACATATTGCTGATTGTCTTTTTATTGAGCCCTGAATTTATTACGATTTCATCAGACGACAAAGAATCGTCCATAAACGCTTTTTTATACCAATCAATCGTTATCTCTTCAGAGTTTAACTTTGCATATGCAATTTTTTTGAAAAATTCTACCGCAAATTGAAGAAACTCAGCATTGATCAAATTTACAATTTCAATTCGGTAGTCTTGTGATTTTATTACACGAGTAATTATATTTTTTACAACTTGGTCTGTTAATGTCATTTTGCTATATTTTTAAATTCTTCTAATGTTAGGAATCTGGTTTCACGTTCTTTAAAAAGTGCTCCTGGTTTTGCTTTTGCTTTCATATATTCAAAATATGTAGGTTCTTGTTCAGTAAGAAAAAATGACCTATTCAAAAGTTTTGCAGTTTTTCCGACAGTTCCACTACCACCAAATGGGTCAAAAACTAAGTCACCTTTGTAAGAGTAATACTGTATAACCCGTTTACATAACTCTACAGGGAAAATAGCCGAATGCACTTTGTCAAAAGTCGGATCAATTTTCCAAACATTTGTAGTTTCATAACCATCTGCAACCTTACTTTCTTCTACTGTTTGATAATCATAGCTCCGAATATTCCAATCCAAAAGTTTTTCAGTTTGTTTTCTATAAACCATTAAGTATTCAGTAACACAATTTGGTTTATATCCAAGTGGTTTTCGGTGTTGCATAAATCCCCCTATACGATTTTTTACACTTGCTTCTGGTTTCAACCAAATAATGTCATCTAAAAATTCCCAACCGTTCTTAACTAAAAGCGGGTGCAAGTCAAAAGGTATTCCATAACGTTTACTTGAATGGGAACGACTAACACGGGGAATAATAATTGGCGAGGTATTTACAATTAAAAAACGTCCTTCTTTAGTAATTCTATGAGTTTCTTTAAATACGTTTTCCAAAAATTCTAAATATGCTTCATAACTTGGATAAATAGAATAATCTCTCGCGTTGTAATACGGTGGAGAAGTAAAAGTTAAATGAACACTTTCGTCTGGAACAAACTTCAATGCTTCCAAAACATCAGCATTTACAACTGTATTCTTAAGAAAATCATAAGTCTCGGTGTGCGGTAGCACACCATTCTTTTGATTGTCTTTTGCAAAGTACTCTTTGTAAATTACATTTCTCACCATTTCGTTGGTGTGATTGATTAGAGGTTTCAAGTGTTCTTGAACATCTTTATCTTTTTCGAAAACTAATAGTGCTCGTATCGCTTGACAAACAATTTTCGGGTCATCGTCATGCAACGTTTCAAATAAAAAGATTTTATTTTCAGGTTTTCGTTGTCTCCCGATTGAAGAAATGATTTCTCTTCTGACACTTGTGTCAGTTTCTCTTTCGTATAATTCGTGAAGTTTTATAGATTTTGACTTTCCATTTAGTTTTCCTATATTTTTCACCGCATTTAGTCGTACTTGAGCATGTTGGTGGTCAAGAAGTTCGTACAAAAAATCACTCTCAAAATTAGCAGGTAGTTGTCCTAAGCTTTCAAGAATATTGTTAATTGCTCCAATATCGCGCTGACTTTTAATCAGTTTCGCAATGTCACCATTTCCAGTGTGTTTAAGTTCTGTTATGTAAGCTTTGGTTATCATTTTGTCCTTTTGTTTTGTTGCAAAAATAGTCATAATTTGCCTATTTTCATCATCTTTCTCAACTCTCAAATGACAGTTGTTTTCTTTTTTTTAAAATTGGGCATAACGACCGAGGCTATGGGCACGGGCGGTTTGCGGGCGTATTCGCTGTCGCACAGCGACAAAGTGAATGCGGGCGCAAAACCCGCTAAGTGCACGTCAGCCAGCCTGTGACCATAGGCGTGTGTTATGGGCAAAGTGTTTTTATTCTTTATGTTCTTTACTATACTTATAATATTATTCTAGTCACTTAGTTTTCAACCTCTCAAAGCATTTTTATACAACACTTAAGATATTCCTAATTTTTGTTTTACGAAATTTATATGCCAAATTAATCTCTCAAAAGAGCCATTATCTAATGCTCGTTGTCCAGTCAGCATACTTGTAAAAAAGAAAGGGTGACCTAAACAAGTATGTGTTCCTAAACTATCATCCATTACAAAACGATAGTTCATCCAATGTGGGCTATTCTTACCTAAAAAGTCTCTAGCCAAGCTATTATTTACAATAAAAATAACGGGATTTTTTGTTGACAATAGTTTATCAATTATCTCCTTTGTAACCATAAGTTGATTATAGATAAACTCGACACCATCTTTATCTTTTAATATTCCATGAATACTCTTTTGATTTGTTTCTCTTAAATATAGTAAATCAAGATGTCCCCAAGTTAAATTTACATTTTTATGATTTGAAATGATAGGAAATTTTTTAAAGTATTTATGCTTGTCATCAATATCATAAAACTCAACTTCTCTATTTTTTGTTGGTTTCAACTTTTTATCTAATGATGGATTAAGCCCAATAAATATTATTCCACTTTCAGGGATTTCTGAAACGCAGATTGGATTAAATCGGCAATAATCCTTAGTTGAATATTCTTTCCAAATGAGGTTGATTTTCTCTTCAACAATTTCTTTAGTGTTCATTTACGATAAATTTTTTTGAAATTCCATTATACTCGTAAATGTAAGTGCCAGATTGATACGAATCAACATTTAATAAAATTTTATCAAATTCTGAATCAATTTGCTTTTTATCAATTAGTTTTCCACTTAAATTATATATTCTCATAATTGAAACTTCCCCCTTTTGTAGTGAGTATGGCAGGTTAACAATTGTTTTCGAAGGATTAGGAAATGCATTCCTTACATATGCTGATCTTAAATCGCGAACATTATTTGGCTGACTCCCAGGTAAAGAATAAATTTTAGTACAATCCGAACCATCAAAAACTAATTTAGTACCATTATTCGAGTTGATAATTATATTAATGTTAGGTGCTCCATTAAATGCTCCAAAATCTTTAATTACATTTAGATTCTCATTGTAAAGAATAATTTTAGTCGGGTAATTCAAGTTACCTTCACGAACAGGATAATATAAACAAATAAATTCAATTAAATTATCTGAGTCAAAAAGCTGATCACTTATATGATAAATACTTGTTGTATATCCCACAGGACGAGGAATAGTGATAATTTTATACAATGAATAATCCTGACCATAAAGTTTCAATTGATTTGTAATGGTATCTGAATATTGATATTGGTAGAACATAGTACCTTTTAAGCTTGTCTGCGTCAATTTAACGCTTGGGGTAAAATTATGCTCTAATTCGATTTGCGCGCTCATAATAAGCGTAATAGATAGAGACACTAAAATAATAAGTAGTTTTTTCATATTGAAAATGAGTTTAAATTTTGCCTACTCTTAAGCTTTTCGGCTATCGCTTTTAATTTAGTTTCGAATACTCTGTTTATGTAGTATGTCAATAAATTTTCTAACATGCTTTCTATAGGTTTACTATTTTCTAATTGAATTTATTCTTGTTGCAATTTTCAAATCATCACACACTTATAATTCTTTTTTTACACTTGCCCATAACGACCGAGGCTATGGGCACGGGCGGTTTGCGGGAGCATTCGCTGTCGCACAGCGACAAAGTGAATGCGGGCGCAAAGACCGCTAAATGCACGTCAGGCAGCCTGTGAACATAGGCGTGTGTTATGGGTTCGGTGTTTTGTCATATAGTTTGTTTTCATCCTTTTTGCTTTCTGCCGCGTGACGTAAATTCGCTTCGAATAACGATTCAGCATGTCTTTTCGAACTTTGTCTAAATGCACTTTCTGCTCGCAAATGCAAAAAGTCTGTCAGAACAGTAAAGTCAATTCGCCGAAAATAGTTGTTATCTTAAACCGTTGATAATTCATTAAAGGCAAAGCTAATTGACTAAAAACTGTTTTACGGTTATAGTTCTAAGCTTCGAGTAATATCTTTAAGTCTTTTAATTGAAAATCCAACAGGAGCCTTTAATTCTCCATAGTCATACATATTTATGAAGATTGAAATCGTGTCTTTTGAGCCTTCCCAAGTAACTATATAGTTGTCAAGCATAGCCATACCCATAAAACCGTTTTTACTTTTAACGGGACAACAACTTCCTGCTCTATAATAACTAATTCTCTCTCCATTTGGACCAGATAGTGCGTTTAAAAATCTTCTTTCATTTAATGGACCTTCATTCTTATCGGTTCCACCCACTTGAATTGGATTTTTCTCGGAAAGTCCATAAGTTGAGTCTGTAGAAACTTCGGTCAATAAAAATGTATTTCTGTCGAGTAATGTGGCTTTTTTTGTCACCGAACAGGATATAAGCAAAACAAAAATGCCAAAGAATACTAATTTTCTCATTTTTCGATTATGTTTTAATGTTGTTATTCTGTATTTCTATACTTGCAATAATCTAATTTTCTGTTGTTATGTGTCACTGTCTAAAAACGCGAAAATCAAAATCTTTCCTCCGAAAGTCTGCGAGGAATTGTCCGCTCGTAAAAGTTGTCCGAAGTCAATGGTCTGTCAAAACCGAAAAGTCTGTCAATGTCGAAAAGCGGACAGTTCGTCAAAGACTTTTCATACGCAAAACTTTGTCTTCTTGTTTTTTACACTGACCCATAACGACCGAGGCTAAGCGCAGTAGCCGAATAGCGGACTACTTCACTGTCGCACTACGATGAAGGTGATGCGGGTGAAGAAACTCCAAAATTGCACGAATTCGGCTATTGTCGCTTAGGCGTGTGTTACCAAACGTGCATTGGTTGTGAAGAATTTGTTTTTCGTTTTGTTTCGCTTCAGTTTCTTTTCGCACAAAGGGTTTAGTCATTTGTGTTGTTGTCTGTTTTTGATTCATTTTTCGGCTAAGAGTCAACTTTTTAAGTCGTCTTTCTGTTTGCAAATATAATGAGATTATTTAAGTTAAACCGTTATTGTCGAATTTATTCTGAACAAAAGTCCTGTTGTATTTTCAACATTACTTTGCCAGATGCAACTTGGCAACCGATGTAGAACACTTACACCGTGTGTTTTATTTATCGGCTATGGACGTAAATAAAACATACGGTGACCGCTCTGCCTATTATCAAAAAGCTATAAAAGCCACTACAATACGTTTGAAAATTAACGCTGACTTGTAGTGGCTTTTTTTGCTTTTTGGGCGATTAATAATAAAAACAATGGACAATCTGAGTTATTATTTATAAACTGGTAACCTCCATTGAAAATTCCGCTTCGTCAGTTAACCTTGGAACTAGAATTGCTACAGTCCAACTTTGAACAACAGCTGATGCGTTTGAAACGATACTTATCTTCAGATTGTATTTGTTTTTCTCAAGCTGCTCTAATTGCCTTTCGATACTATGAATTCCACTTAAATTTGAACCATGTACTAAAAGTAAGCTACTTCTTTCGAAGTCAATAGCAGGAAAATCATTCTCAGAGCAGACTATATAATTATTGAAAGCATCCTCTGATTTAATTATGTAGAGCTTATTTTTTTCTGCGTTTTTCCATGCACATGAACTCCCTGCTAGTGAGTAGTCGGTTATATTTACTTTTGTGTTATATAAAATTTCATTATCATTATTACTACATGACAACATAAATGCTGTAATTCCAACAATTATACAAATTAATGATTTCATGATTTACGAATTTAAAAGATTAGTAAAACGTTTTATTTTTATGATGCTTTTAATATTGAATTTGTTGCAGAAAGACTCATTTATTTTATCATTTCTTCTATAATTCTATAGCCGATATTCTTTGTATAGTTAATGCCGGATTAAGAGGCTCTGAAATGAAAACATAAAACGAATCAGGTGCATAAGCTAAAGTACATTTTGCTGGCAATTCTACTGTTGCATTTTGCCCACCTATAGAGGATTGGGCTAAAACCTTAATTGATTTACCATACATAGAATTTGTGCTTTCCTTGTCAATTTTTATTATTAGTTGTTTAGCCTGCCCATTGGGGACTAAACTCATTTCACGCACTATTAGCCCATTGGGGAGTGTAGTATTTTGCACCAACAACTGGCTTACCCCATCGTTTTCAGGAGGATAATTTTCAAAATAGCCGTCGCTCGCATAAAACAATCTTTTCCATTCTATATTTGAACTTCTGTTCGGAATCGTTTTTCCTAAATTTACTCTTAAATACTCCGCTAATTTATACGCGGCTACTCTAGCACCATAATATGTCATGTGCTGATTGCCGGCTATCGTATTTTCAAAACATTCAGCTGTAAAAGCAGCTGTATCGTAAGGTTGTTGGAAATCAATCCAGTGTTGATCACCAATAATTTTTTTAAGGTCTTCTTTGTATACTTCGTAGTTGTGCACATGACGATGATACATTGGTAAAGTCATAAAAACAAGTTTCACATTGTTTTTCCGGCATAGATCAATGATCTTTTGAATATACCTTTTGGCTTCGGGACTTGCCATATTTTTACTGTAATCGTATGCCACAAAGCCAGGTTTGTTATATTTTAGCAAGGTACTGTCTTCAATACCGCTCATAAAGCGGTTGTATCGTCCTAAATACAAACCAGGTCTCACAGGCTCTTTATAAGTCAGATTTCTTTTTATTTGTGCTGTATCTGTAAAAATAAAGTTATGATTCCGAATTGTATTTGACCATGCTGCCACATAATTATCCGAAGTAAAAAGCAGAGGAGTGGAAAGCATTTTTTGCACTATGTTTTTTCGGGCTGAAAAGCTCTTAAACTGATCCGACAAAGTACCATCCTTTATTTTATGATTATCATAATCATTAATTGTGAAAGTTTCGACTATCGCAATTTTGGGTTTGTTTACTGCAATCGCTTCTTTTAAACAGAAATAACTATCGGTAAGCGTAGTTCCTGGTGAGGCAAGAATAAAACAGTTTGCACCCAGTGTGTTGGACAAGTTATCCGGATTTAGGCCGGTATAAAGGTGTGAATTACCTACCAGTACAATATCGACCGGTTGTTTCTTTACAAATTCATAGTAAGTGTTCCATTTACGACGAGTGTGATCGTTGCTGTAGTCGGGATTAAAATACCCCCTTTTATCAGTAAGAACAACGATTGCAATAATTGCAAAGGAAAATAAAATGATCCGAAGCAAAAAATAATAAATAGTTTTGGGATTAGCTTCAGACACCATCGGCTTATGAACCACTGTTTTAGTTTTTTTATTTTTCATTTGTTTTGTTGTCATAATCAGAACTGAAAATAAATAAATGCATTATCGTTTGCTGAGCCATACGAACCTAAATAAATAATGCTTATTACTAATACAAAATATAAGCTCCAACGAACAGCTGCACTGGTAGCATAAAATTTATCTAACAGTTTCTCTCCAACAGTTTCAGCAAGAATTTCGTAAAGTATCGTACCTGAAATAAGCATTATACTGAATTTAAATTCTAAACTATTTAAACCGAAATTGTACAATACATTAGTATTGGAGAATCCAATGTTGTGAAAAACCAGCATAGCATCTCCAAAACTTTGTGCCCTGAAAAACACTAATGACAAAGCCCAACTTACTGTCACGAAAATTGATACAATAATGCGTTTAAACCCGTTTGACTTTTCAAACCTGAAAACCCGATCAAAAACAACAAGAAACAATCCATTTAATGCCCCCCAAATTACAAAATTCCACGAAGCCCCATGCCACAAACCACTTAACAAAAATACTATCATCACGTTAACCATAGTTCGTTTTTCACCTCTTCTGTTACCTCCAAGCGGGATATAAATATAGTCTTGAAACCAACTTGAAAGTGTAATGTGCCAACGCTTCCAAAAATCGGAAAATGAGGTTGCTAAATACGGACGACGAAAGTTGGTTGTCAGTTTAAATCCAAAGATACGAGCCGTACCAATAGCAATATCCGAGTAGGCTGAGAAATCAAGATAAAGTTGAAAAGCAAAAAACACAACTGCCATAAGCAAAGTAATACCTTCAGCCTCCGCAATACTACCATAGCTTTGATTTACAAATATGGCTATTCGGTCAGCGATCATTATTTTTTTGAACAATCCGAAAACAATTAGCAACAATCCACTTCGGGCACTATGATAATCAAAACTTTTTAAATCCTCGAATTGAGGTAGCAGATTTTTGGCACGTTCAATTGGCCCGGCTACAAGCTGCGGAAAGAAACTAACGAACGCCAGGAAGTTAACCAACTTTCTGGTAGGCTCCATTTTTTTAAAATACACATCAAGTGTATAGCTCAACGATTGGAAAGTGTAAAAACTGATACCAACAGGTAGAATGATATTTAATGGAGAGTAATTAAATTCCTTACCAAACAAGGCAAAGGTTGACACAAAGCTTTCGACAAAGAAATTGTAGTATTTGAAGAATCCCAGAAATCCAAGGTTAAGCACCAGACTAAGCACAAGCATGAATTTTCTTTTTCTCTCATTCGTTTCAGGTGTTTGACTAATTGCTAAAGCCAAAAAATAATCCATTAACGAACTAATAAGTATCAGCGAAAGGAATCGCCAATCCCAAAATCCATAAAAAACATAACTGACTATAAGTAAAAAAACATTTCGTATTTTTACATTGCGGTTAAATACAAACCAGTACAGAAGATAAGCAGTTGGAAGAAAGATTGCGAAGTCGAAAGAATTAAATAACATAATGTTTTGATGTATCTAGTGATTTGATATTAGACGATTACAGTTGCAAAAATAATTATCCAAAGCCACTGCATATTTTTCACAAAAAATCACTATAGCTATCTCAAGGTTTTCTCATTAACGAGATTGCTATAGTGAATACATTTACTTAGAAGCTCACTTCTATATTGTAAGTATAATGTGTGATAAATTGCTTAACATTGTATGAATATCCTGAATGCTAGTTTGAAGAAATGTGCTCCTAAGGAAGAATAGAAATTTCAATCATCACACCAATTAATTATAAAATAATTGCCATTGCTGTCTATTACATCAGCTATAGAAAAAATGTACTGATTGTCTATTTGTCTTCTGAATCCATGTGCAATAAATAAGCGATCATCATACTTAAAATCAACAGATATCGTATCTTTATCTATGTAATAACCATCTGCATTAGTTTCAGCATTTAAAAACGACATCCTCTTTTTCACTAATGAATCTAAAGCTGATTCATAATCCTGTCCTATTCTGCTTTCATATCTAATATCGCCGCATGGACCTTTAATGATATTAAATACTTGATTCTTTTTTAATACAGAATCTTCTGAGAATTTTAGATTCTCGTTATTCTCAAAAACTGACTCATTGCACGAAGTCAACAAGATTATGCATAAATAGGAGAAAAGCAATACCCAGATGCTACTTTCAGTTATATTTGTTTTCATATTTAATTATTTAATGTTAAATACATCGTGATAATTAGTTCGATTTGAACTCAATTCAACCCAATTTATAAAGAGAAGTCGTCTTGATTTCGAAAAAGTAATTCTGATAATATAAATTTTCGGTTTTATACTTATGATGCAGAATAGTCTATAGTTGTTGCATAGTATAGTCTGACGAGATGCAAGACTATACATTGCGTCAGACTATAGTTAAACTAAACCTAAGAATCAAATATTGAAATGAATATGTTCAATATAAAACGTTTGCACTCATCAATCCGAAAAAGTATTTTTCAAGAACTACCATTAATTAGTTACCACAATCTGAAATTCCTTCAATTAGTCCTGAATATTCAGCTCCAAGTTCAACTGAGAATCCAGGCTGGAGAGTTATACTGTTTCCAGCTCTCATGTTCAAAGTTTTGCCATTCATGATATTAATATTTCCTGAAGAAGTTATGTTATTCTTAACAATAATATCAGCTATTGCAGTATTACTTGGAATATAAGAACTAGTAAACGTAATGCTGTTTGCTGGCTGCCTAAAAGTCATAACGTTATCGGATTGTTCATTCC
The DNA here is from genome assembly GCA_028696755.1 of Bacteroidales bacterium. The sequence goes on from JAQVGK010000011.1 coordinate 10,857, forward strand.
AAACTCTTGCATTATTGTTTTGTCCTGTAGTTCCCATAGGGATTCCACCAAGGAGAATATTGGGATTTGACCAATACTGTATTCTTGTGCATCCACTACATGCATTACCATACGCCATAATAGTTCTCCATGTGTTTGTGGGACTAACATATCCATGTCCATATCTGAATGGAGTTACGCTCGAATCAACAAATGTATCATGTCTACAGCCCAAAAGATGTCCAATTTCATGACCAAATGAATAATAACCGGTTGCGCAATTGTATGCTGTAACTGCACAAAAAGCATTTCTTTCTATTACGTTGATACCATATGCTAGACCACAATAAGTAGGATCATTTATAAGGAGCACGCAAACATCTGCAGAATATTGATCTCTTAAATCATGAACTTCATTCATATAACTATCACTACTATTTCTAAATCTATTTAAATCGTTATTATAATCTCCTGATTCGGTGTAATTGGTTAGTCCACAATATGCCAGCTCAACTTCATAATTAATATCACTATTTGCAAATGACTGGTTTGTTTCAGCAATTGCTAAAAGTACAGTGTTATTTATGTTGCTAACTGATGCTTGAGCACCCGGTGTGTATAAAACCAAAACTCTTACCTTACAATTATATTCCATAGTAGAAGATAGAGTCGGGCTATTAATTCTGATTAGATTTCCATTAACACGTTCAGAAGTTGAACTGTCTTCAATACTATTTGAATCATTTTTAATTTGATCACAGGCCTCAACTAATTTAGAATGATCAAGTTTTACTATTGCGTAGTTTCCTTTTTCAATAGTTTCAATTGAATACACACCATCGACCGTTTCTATAACACCCTGAATATCATAATTCAGTACAGACAGAGTGAGACTAGTGCCATCGTTTTTGTTCTTCCCAATAAAAGAAAAATTATTCCCCCCCCTTTCTTGAACTTTATGTTTAGTAATAGTAAACTGCTTTCCTCCAAATTGTAATATGAATTCATTAGAAGAATGAATCTTCTCCAAATGAATATCAACATAATCGACAGATAAATTTGCGACACTTTTTTGCAAAATAAGTGTCGATTTATCTTTTTCTTTTGACATATATCTGTCACAAATCAATAGATTATCTTGTCCATGTAGAAAAAAACTGAACAAGACAAAGGCGAATAAAAAAACATCCTTCTTTTTCATAAGTATTTATTTATTCAGTTAGTATCATTTTCTTTATATCTATCTCTTTACCATCAGCCATTAAGGCATACAAATATATACCTGGTGAAAATTCAGATGCAGAGATTATTTTAGAAGAATTTCCACGTTCTGAAATAACCATTTGTTTCAGTTGCTTACCTTGTAAATCATATATACAAAGATATGCCGAATTGACTGCGCTTGGCAAATAGAATTTAATTTGTGTTGATTGAGAAAATGGATTGGGATTATTTTGATAAAGTGAAGCTGAGCTTATATTGTTATTGGTTGGAACTATTCCCGTTGATTGAACTTTGTATGGTGAACTGCTATTCCCAATTAATTTCATATTTTCAATTTCTGCATTCAACTCCTTTATTGACTCAATAAGTAAAGGAATAATTCCAATATAATTCACACTTAGATAACCATTAGCATCTTCGTACACTAAGTCTGGATACATTTTTTGTAAATCTTGTGCAATTAATCCAAATTGTTTCTTCTGAAACATTTGTGATTTTTCATCGAACAATCCCTTTTCGACTATCGCACTGTCACCTTTAGATTTAACGTAAACTTGTTGCATGTTATATTCCACTGGGGACATTTGTAAAACATTTTTTAATGTTGATTTTGTATCAAGAATAGCAATATTTTTCTTAAATCGCTTATCTGAATTCACTACCGGATTACCTGTAAGTGTACCTGATACATAAACGTTACCAACAAAATACCCGGCATACAAACCACTCGATATGTTAACATCTCTGTTATTCTCTGTCGTACCCACTATTCCCGCACCATATTGGCTTCCGTAAGTAGTACCAAAAACTCCATAATTATATCCTGATGAAGAATTCCCTGCCATACCAAATACTCCAAAGGCACGATATGAGTTCAACGGAGTAGCTGAAAAACTTTTGCCTAGCACACCAATATGCATGTTATTAAAGAGGTTAGCATCTCCTATCAAACCATAAGTCCAATTAATGCCCGAGAGGGAACTTGTACCCGTAGAAACTCCATTTACACCCACAACACTACCCTTGGCATAAACTTTCGTATTAACATTACCGACATCACCAACTGCAAAAGCAGAAAGCGGTGTACTTGTACCAAGTTGGATTCCAACATTTCCATTGTTTGCTACTTTTAGTTGTGCTTGAAAGAACTGAACAAATAGCACACAAAAAACGAAAATAAAAATTGATCTTTTCATAACATTTACAAATTTAAAAGTGAATATTGGATTTATTTAACGAGACACATTAAGTCAGTAAATTAGTACTGTTACTAATAGTGTATTAGTAGCGTTACTAATTCATCGTTAGTAACGCTACTAATAATGAGTTAGTAACTACTCAAGGATAATAGGTAAATCACATATAATAGTTCGTGGCGTTTTTAGCAATGTATTGCCTCCTGTGTATTGAGTTGTCAAACTCAGTTCATATTCGCCTTTAGCTAATTCCGAAGGTACAAGAATTAGCAGACGTGATGGTTCGTTAAGAACAATATCATTTATCGCAAGTTTTGTGATGGCTTGTGTAGCTGTATTTTTTAATGAAATGCCACAATCAGGACTTTCGCCTACAACCTTCAAATACGAACCTTTTATTTCAGCATTACGTCCTTTGGTAAGCGTTCCATCGGTTTTGCCTGTCATACTATCAGTAATACTATAAATCTCCAATGGTTCGGCTTGTTCACCCATAATTTCAACCACTGTTTCAGCCACAGCATTTCTGAGGTCTAATCCCTGATTTATTGCAATATACACCGAATTTGTTTCGGGATTCCAGGTCTTATCGTAGAATACTCCTTTAACTACAGGTCGCATATACACCAAGCCTGTGTTAACGTTATAACCAGATAAAACTAAATCAGCGGCTTTGCGGTTGAAGCGGGAGATAATGTCAATCACAGTTTCTCTCTTAATTTCCATACCCTCACTTACCAGTTCATCTACAATATCGGAAATTCCAATACTGCCTTTTTTCTGTACAGATGCTACATAGTCTTTAGGATCTTCAGTTAACAGGTTCTTTTTCAACCATGCATTCAATGTTTTTTTCATATTTTCTTTAGTTAGTTTCCTAATAGTCCAGTTTATGGAATATAGGCTTTTGAGTTATTAAAAATTTTATTTGATTAATTTTGAAGACTATACGGCTTTGATATATTTTGGTTGTATTTGTCACAATTCTAATCCGCCAGTATAGATACTACCAGAAGTAGTAATAATAACAGTATAGCTTCCTGATTCTAAAGTTGATATATCTATATATTCGCTATAGGATGAAGCTGAAACCGAGAATGTATATGTAAGCTCATCGTTGCCAACTATTTCAACTTGTATATTACCAATATAATTAGAGGAGTTTACTGTTAGCAACTGAGGATTGTAACTTGCAGTAATGGTTTCTAATAATGGTGTGCGAGGTTGAGGATGTATATCCCTTCGAGTGAGAGAAATATCTTGGTTACTTTGCGTTGAATTTGAACTTACGCTTGCAATAACTAACTGAGCTGTTACCAAGATTAAAATAACAACTGAAATGGTTGAGCTAATTGTCTTTTTCATTTTTCCTGGATTTTATGTTTATAATAAATTCGCAGGTCAAATGTATTTTAAATATGTTTTAATGGTACAGTATTTTGCTTCTGTAGAAAATATTTTACAGTAAAATTAAGTTTAAATTGCTCTTTGTGTGGAATATAACCATATGAATTTTTACACTAAAAATCAGATGAAGTTTCTTAATTTTTCGTTTAAACATATTTTATTTTGCTCAATTTTCTTTTTAAGTTGCGATTTGCGATTTCGAATACTATCTGTGCTAGTATTAAACAATACTGCCATTCCTACGTTATCAACATTTATTGCTATTAACAACAAAATAAGTCTTTCACTTTTATTTAATTTTTCAATATCTACTTTTGATATTCCGGTTAATGTCATCAGTTTACTGTCCGAAAGTAAGTTGCTGTTATTAATTTTGGTTTTTTGGTTGTAATTTTCACACTCCTTTGAAATCTTACTACATATGACCTTGTTGTCAGTAATGTATGGATTGGCTTTTAAATCGTATAGGAAGCTTTTCATTTCAAAATTTTGCATAGACACTTGTTGAAAGAATGATAAAACAAGTTGTTTATTCAATAGTTCTTGTTCATTTTTCAGGTTTTCACTAATTAAAACTTCATGTTTCTCTTTGAGAAGTCTTTTTTCTGTTTCAAGTAATCTGTTTCGCTCTTCTACTAGATATTTTATTTGTTTTTGCTTTATTTGATTCATTACAAGCGCAAACAAAATAAGAAGCAATACTAGTAAAAGTCCGACTAATAAAATGGTGTGGTTTCTTAAACGGAGAACCTTATTTTCAGCTTCAGCAAGATTGTATTTATTCTCAATCTCTAAAACCTTTGTATTCAAATCTTTATCAATATTATTCTTAAGAGTTTCATACGCTCTTTTGTAAGCAGTCGAGCTATGTTCCCACATATTTAATTGTTCTGCTATTTCGGCAGTATTCAAATAGTAATAGTGGTTCACAAAATTACTTGTATCACGAATGGATTGAATACAAAGTAATGCATACCTTATTGCACTATCAAGTTGATTTAGTTTGTTATATGATTTTGCTATATTGTAATAATTAACAAGAAGACCGTTTTCATATCCATGTTTACTTTTAAGTTGCATTATTTGTTTTTCCAAATATAATGATTTCTCACATTGACCTGTCCTTTCAAAATAAACCGATTGCATATTTCTAAAGCTTATTTGATATTCATCATAAGGAAGCAGAAATTTTGAGATTGTGTCTAAGTATTTTTTTGCTTCGTCCATATTTGATTGATTGAGATTCATCCAAAATATATCTGAATATCCTGAATATAAATAAGCTGTATCCTGAATCAGCTTGGCAACTTCTACTGATTTTCTGAAATAGTTTTTTGATAATAGGTAATTTCTATTCTTCTCATGGATTTTTCCTACATAATACAAACATAGATATTGATTCCTTAAATCGGCTGGAACGATAGTCGCAAAAATACTAGCTGCATTTTTCAAGGGCAGATAAGCTGTACTATCGGTAATTTGCATACGATAGCGCACAATCCCCTGATACATTAGTGCACGTGCATAATTTCGGGATTTAATTTTGGAATGTTTTGATAATTGCTCAACGGTTTCGTTGATAAGAGAGTCGGAATTAAAATCAAAATAGTTTTTGTCTTTTGCAATAATGTCAAGCAGATTGTAATATGCATTATTATAGCCATTTAGATTATCTGGGTCAATTAACTTTAAGCTATCAAATATTACTTCGGGTTGAGTAATTAAAAGAGAGTCCAAACGTTGAAGTCGATAAGTATCGGCATTATTCTTTTCTTGTTTGCAAGAAAAGATGATTGTACAACTTATAACCAATAAACTGAAATTAATTATCTGTCTCATATTCTGAATATGTATTTTTGCAAAGATAATAATTTCTATCAGTCAAGTGTAAAAGGGCAAAAATATAAGAATCAATTCATTTTAATGTTTTCAAGATGCGCCAAACTTAATTGTTTTCAGTCTTAGCCTAGTACGGCTTTTTTCTTTTTTTTTTTGCATGTTTGGTAACGACCGAGGCTATGGGCACGGGCGGTTTGCGGGAGCATTCGCTGTCGCACAGCGACAATGCGAATGCGGGCGCAAAACCCGCTAAGTGCTCGTCAGCCAGCCTGTGAACATAGGCGTGTGTTATGGCCAGTAATTTTTCTATTCTATAGTCACCTTAACTTTTGCTTTTATTTCATCTAATATTTTACTGTCTGCAATATGGAAAAGTAACATTTCCATGTGATATGGATAAGCTTCGTCCTCAAACACTCTTTCGGATAATTCCTTAACTAAATCACAAAGTCTAAAATATGCGTCTTTAAAGTCATAGTATAGTTCGTTAGTCTCTTTACCAACATTTATCAGATTAATCAATGTGCTCAAATCATATTTTTTCAACTTTGCATTTCTACTTTCAGGCATTGGAAAAAAGCGATATTGAGTGTTCTTAGTTTTCAACAACAACCAATTCAATGTATAGACAACTCTGGAATCATAAATTATATATTTATGTGGCTCGTAAAAAGCTGATAATTTAGATAATGAAGAAATTGTCTCAAATATAGGCTTTGATAATTCCCCCTTTTTAAGTTCTGATTTAAACGTTATTATTTTTAATTTATTTACCTCATTATTCTTATACGTCCAAATTCCTCCCCAATTATTAATTATCCAGAAATTTAAATCGTGATCCTCATAATTTCCGTTCGCTTTTCTCTCAATAATTTTCTTTAATTGAAGATTGTTTTCATATTCAGTTGCATCATCTTTGATAAGATTGATTTCTTCTTCTGTAAACACAACGCTATTGACATTAAACTTGCCTTTAAAGTCAACAACTTCCTCTTTGTATTTTAAAATTTCACATACTAGATTGTCCATATTACTTCCTGTTTTTATAATTAAATACAAACTGTCGAATGTATTTCAAGCCATTTATTTCGAGCAGATCAATTGTTTCATCTTCATTCTTTATTGCTCCCTGTTCCAATTGTCCAAGAGTTCCTAAGACGCCAAGTTTAGAGACAAATTTCAATTCGTGTAGTA
>JAQVGK010000385.1 GCA_028696755.1 Bacteroidales bacterium
ATGTGCAACAACTACAACAATGTCGGTAACTGTAAATTCTAATATTACTCCTACATTTACAGCATTGGGTCCATATTGTGTTGGAGCAGCTCCTGGGGCACTTTCGACAACTTCGACAAATGGAATAACTGGAACTTGGTCGCCTGCAACAATCAGTACAGCAACAGCAGGAACAACAGTTTATACATTTACACCAACAGCTGGACAATGTGCAACAACTACAACGATGACCGTAATAGTAGATATTAGTTTCACACCATCCTTTATTAACCCAGGGCCTTATTGTTTAGGAGATACTCCTTCCCTATTGTCAACAACTTCAACCAACGGAATTACAGGAAGCTGGTCGCCTGCAACAATAAGCACGTTAGTTGCCGGCACAACAAATTACACATTTACACCTGATGCTGGTCAGTGTGCAGTTGATATAAGTTTACCAATTACTGTAAATCAATTACCGTCGCTAAATCTAACCGGAACAGATCCTTTATGTTTTGGCGAAAGCAGTGGATACATTACAGCTTCAGCAAGTGGAGGCACCCCCGATTACTCATTAACTTGGGCGGGCGGCACTTACACAATGACAGGTGGTAATCATTCGATTGTTGCTTTAGGAAGTGGGAATTATGATTTTACCGTAACTGATGCAAATAACTGTACTAATACAGCATCGCAAACGCTTAGCGACCCAGCAATTCTTGGAATTTCAGTTACTTACACACCGATAACAGTATTTGGAGGAACATCAACCGTAACAGTTTCAGCATCTGGTGGAACTCCTGGATACACTGGCACGGGCATTTTTACAGTATTTGCTGGAACATATACATATACTGTTTACGATGCAAACAATTGTGAATCTACACAGACAATTACAATCACTCAACCGGCACAATTGCTAATTTCGGTAACAGCAACACCTATAAGCTGTTTTGGCGAAACATCTACAATAACAGTATCTGCCAGTGGCGGTACCCCTCCATATTCGGGAACAGGAATCTTTAACGAAGTAGCCGGAACTTATACATATACTGTTAGCGATGCAGCAGGATCAAGCGATTCAGAAACCATTACTTTAGCACAGCCATCAGAAATTTTTATTAGCGAAACAATTTTAGAAGACACGGTATGTTTTGGAGAGTTTGGAACCGCTACCATAAGTGTTTCGGGTGGTGTTGGAGCATATTCTATCCAATGGCAAAATGGGACAATTGATTTTACCAATTTCCAAATAATTACAAATATAAATTTTGGCTACACTGTTACCGATAATAATGGATGTACCGCTCAGGACTCAGTATTTGTTTATAGCAGCGACGAGTTACTTGTAAGCTACACAGGAAGCGATGAAACTTGCTTTAATTCTAATGATGCTAATATCACTGTCTCTAATCTTTCGGGAGGAACAGAGCCTTACTATTTCGCATGGAGCAACGGAAGTGAGTTTCCTTCTCTTTATGGTGTTGATGCTGGAACATACAGAGTAACAGTTAGCGATATCTACGGATGCTCAACAACTGATGAAATTACTGTTAATCAGCCAGCTGAAATTGTTCTTACACTTAGTTCAACCGATGCAAATTGTAATGGTATAACAGGTACCGCTACTGCGTCTGTAAGTGGTGGAACTTTGCCAATATCATACAATTGGAGCAATTTCGAAGACTCCAGCTTTATTGACGGTTTAAATCCCGGGATTTACTCACTAACAATTATCGATGCATCATCGTGCACCCTATCTCAAGATATTGAAATTGGAATTAACGGAAATCTAAACCCAACGATAAATATTGTAAATCCAATCAGTTGTTATGGCGATAATGACGGAGTTTTAGAAGTTGTTTGCAACGAGGCGGTTTTGCCATGTAATTATCTATGGAATAATGGAACTATTAATCAGCAAAATTCAGGTTTAACGAACGGAGAGTATTCTGTAAGCCTAATTGACAGTCGCGGCTGTGAAGGTTCAGCTTCGGCAATACTAATCCAACCTACACAAATTACGGTAACGGAAATCATTCACAATCCCAGTTGTCACAATACAGAGGATGGAACAATAAGTTTAAATATTTCGGGAGGAACAGCTCCATATTCTGGCATGTGGGATAATTCGGAAACAGGTATGAGCATTGGAGAATTATTGGGAGGTACATATTCTGTTACAGTTACCGACAGCAGGAATTGTAAAGTAAACGAAACCTACTCATTAACGCAGCCCAGCGCAATTATTTTAGATTATCAAAAAACAGACATTTTATGTTACGGCGATGCAAACGGGTCCATTATAATGTCAGCCAGCGGTGGAAGCGGAAGTTTTAGTTTCGGTTTAGAGCACAACGAAATTACTTTTGGCGGAAGTAATCACTACAATCTTAATGGAGGATATTATACTGCATTCGTTAATGACAATAATGGATGTTCGCAGTCAACCGATATAATTATTAGCGAACCTGGATTATTGGACATTTCGTTTACATCAGGGAATCCAAGTTGTCGTGGCATGAATGATGGTTATATCCTAGCAGAAGCCACAGGTGGCGTAGCGCCGTACATATTTTTATTCAACGGCTTTTATTCTGATATTCCACTAATTGCAAATCTTAAGGATGGAGAATACGAACTGATTGTAACTGATTCAAACAATTGTAAAACCGAAGCAGGAATAGTTTATCTAAACGAGATGGACATCGACTGTATCAGAATCCCAAATGCATTTACACCAAACGCTGATGGTATTAACGACACTTGGATAATCGAGAATATTTTGTATTTCCCCGATTCGTACATACAAGTCTTTAACCGTTGGGGACAAGAAATCTACAATGCCAAAGCCGAGGCTGGCGATTGGGACGGAACCTATAACGATAAATTTGTTCCAGCAGGAACATACTTATATGTGATAAAACTTCATAACGGAACAGAGGCATATACCGGTATGGTAAGTGTGGTTTATTAGGATGATTTAGTTTATTGATTGCACAGGTGGTTGCTTCTTTTTAAGGAGCATTCTGCTGCGCAGGGGCAGTTTGCTTCGCTGCGCTCGCAATGACGGTGTTCCTGAACGGGTGCCGTCATTGCGAGCGCAGCGAAGCAAACTGCTTACAAACTGCTACCTAAAACCACCACGCAAAAACCACTTTTGCGCCAAACTAAGCAGATAAACCAACCCCAATGTTAACAAAAGCACCATAAATAAGGCATAAAAGTACAATAATTACAATTTTACAACAATTGGCACAATTTAGTAATATTTTTGATTTATTTGGCAAATTATCTACCGTTTGTATTAACTAAACATTTTTTTCGACAAGCCAAAACTCGTACTTATTAACAAATGTTAATATTTTTTTCAAAGCCAAAACCTTTGAAATACAACCATTTGAGCACTTTCACGTGTTTTCCGTAATATAAAGCAAAAAAAATCACAATAACTTAACATTTACGGCAGATTGATGTTTTAATATTGTGTAACTTTGTAAAGTTGAGGATATTATGCCCTGATAATCAGGGAGTTTGATGCGAAATATAGAATATAAAAATATAAGAAAATGAAAAAATCATTTTTAATTGTTATCGCAATTATTGTGGGAGTGTGCTTGAGTGTAACGACTTGGGGGCAAACCACAGTCTTTAGCGACGATTTTAGCACTAATCAAAGTGTGACATGGACAACATCCGGTGCAATTGGGGCAAGCTCTTGGTCAGTAAGCAGAAGTGGCGATGACTGGGGAGCAAGACGAAACACTTCGCCTGCACAATTGGAAATAACAAATGATGTTGGCGGAACCACAAATGTAGCTGGTTGGTGTTTTGCCTATGCTTCAACGAGTAGTTTCTCTTCCCCATATAACACAACTCTAAGTTCAAATACTGGTGTAGTTACCTGGACATTTAACATTCGACAACTAAGGACTGATCCGGCAGGATTTGCCTCTGGCTCTTACGGTGTTGCCTTTATACTTGGAGGAACTTCAACTTCAACAAATAACACCGGTAATGGATATGCTGTTGTATATGGTCAATCTGGGTCAACTGATCCCGT
>JAQVGK010000386.1 GCA_028696755.1 Bacteroidales bacterium
CGCAGATTGCACATGGCGAAACAGTTCGCGAAACCGCAAATATGATTTCGTTTATGACTGATTTTATCGGTATCCGCGACGACATGTTTCTTGGCGAGGGGAATAAATACATGCGTGAAGTTGGCGAAGCTCTAGACGAAGGTTTCGAAAAAGGAGTTTTACCTGTTCGTCCAGGAATCGTAAACTTGCAATGCGATATCGACCACCCAACACAATCTATGGCCGATTTAATGCATCTGCAAAATCAATTCGGCTCGCTCGAAAATCTTAAAGGAAAGAAAATCGTGATGAGCTGGGCTTATTCACCAAGTTATGGCAAACCATTATCTGTTCCACAAGGTATAATTGGTTTAATGTCACGCTTCGGAATGAACATCGAACTTGCTTATCCCGAAGGTTATGGACTTATTCCAGAAGTTGTGGAAATGGCAAAGAAAAATGCAGTTGCAAGTGGTGGATCATTAAACGTATCGCATTCTATGACCGATGCAATGAAAGATGCCGACATAGTTTATCCAAAGAGCTGGGCTCCATATCACATCATGCAGCAGCGTACCGAATTGCTAAAAAATGCTGATAAACAAGGCTTAAAAGAGCTTGAACAAGTTTGTTTGGCAAATAATGCAAATTTCAAAGATTGGGAATATAACGATGCTAAAAAGAAACTTACCAAAAATCAAGATGCGTTATATATGCATTGTTTACCTGCCGATATTAGCGGAGTTTCGTGTAAAGAAGGTGAAGTAAATGGTGATGTTTTCGAACAATATCGTATCAGAACATATCTCGAAGCAGGCTTTAAACCTTATGTTATTGCAGCTATGATGTTCACAAACCGATTCGAAAATCCTGCAGATACTCTTAGCCAAATTATGGAAAGAAATAGAAGAAGAGTTGGGTTTTAACAAATTTTAAATTTGAAACAAAAATGCTGCTTAAATTATTTTGCAGCATTTTTTTTGTAACAAATCAAAACATCAAACCTCTAATTCTTGTAACAAATCAAAGGAAAAACAGATAGAAATTAGCATAAATAATTAAGTAAGACGAGAGTAATAATATGTAACTTTGCATTATAGAATCATAATCTAAAATAAAGAGATGGATTGTCCATTATGCAGAAATATTGTTAGCGAAGAGTTTGTTTCAGCAAACGGAAGAACTTATTCTCAGTGCGATAATTGCGGATTGATTTTTACTCCCAGAGAATTCTTTTTAAGCAATGAAGAGGAGAAAGGGCGCTATTGTTTCCATCAGAATAGAATTGAAGATGAGGGTTACGTTAATTTCTTAAATCAACTTGCAGATCCGCTTACAAAATTTTTAGAACTTGGTGCATCTGGGATGGATTATGGTTGTGGGCCAGGTCCAGTACTTTCTGAGTTGTTAAATAGAAAGGGATTTTCTTGCGACATTTACGATCCATATTTTTACCCTGAATTAGATTTGACAAAACAATACGATTTTATAACAGCGACCGAATGCTTCGAGCATTTTCACAACCCAGCTGATGCATTAGACAGAATTTATAAAATTCTTAAACCGGGAGGTTTTTTAGCAGTTATGACTGAATTTTATACACCCGAAAAAGAATTTGCCGACTGGTATTATATTAAAGACCCAACTCATGTTTGTTTTTACTCCATCAAAAGCCTCGACTTTATCTGCCACAATTATGGATTTACAATTGTTTATTGTGATGAAAAGAGGGTTGTGGTTTTAAGTAAAAACGATTAACTGTAAACGAATCGCAAACCGCAATTTTATTATGGCGTCAGCAAAAATGCTTGAATTAGTTTGGTGCCTTATGCGCGACAGCATCATGAATATTACTTGCAATTTGTAAGATTTCATAATAATCAGCTGGTTATTTAGTTCTATCATTTGTAAAAAAAAATTGCGGAGGTTGTCCGCAATTTTCTCTAAAATAATTTCTGTTTATATTTTATCAAGCAATTTTGCCTTTTCGACAAGGCTTATAAACTCGGCTCTGTATCCGAAAGTATCTTCGCCTTTTGCTCTTTTTGCCCATAATAAAACGTGTTCGTACGATGATGTTCCTTTAAACTCTGAATCGCGGAGCAACATTCCAAATTCGGCTACTGCAACGGCCATGTAGAAATTGTTTGTGTTGGTTTTTGTAGCGAGATCTTTGCTTGTTACTTTACTGGTTATTAAACGACTGGTTTCTTGGTCTGGTTTCTTGTATCTGATTTTTAATGTCATTAAATCATCGCTTTTAACAACTTGCGAAGTCTGATAATTTAAAGGATCAACATTTGACGAGGTGCTTTCTCCATCGGCCAGAACAATTTCGTAAATAGCTGTAACTGTATGACCGCTACCGATTTCGCCAGCATCCTTTTTGTCATCGTTGAAATCTTCTTTGTTGAGCATTCTGTTTTCGTAGCCAATTAAACGATATTCTTTTACCTTGCCGGGATTAAACTCTATCTGAATTTTTACATCTTTAGCAATTGTGTAAAGAGTACCCCAAAGCTCATTTCCAAAAATCTTGTTCGACTCCATAATATTGTCGATATAGGCATAATTGCCATTTCCTTTGTTTGAGAGTTTTTCCATTTTTGAATCTTTGTAATTACCCATTCCAAAGCCAAGTATTGTAAGATAAACACCCAGATCTCTTTTCGATTCGATAAGTCTTTCCATTTCGGAGTCGGAGCTTGCACCAACATTAAAATCGCCGTCCGAAGCCAGAATAACTCGATTATTTCCACCTTCAATATAGTTCTCTACCGCAATTTTGTAAGCAAGTTTGATTCCTTCGCCGCCGGCAGTTGATCCACCTGCTTCGAGTTTGTCGAGAGCTGCCAGAATTTTTGCTTTATCAGTTCCTTTTGTCGATGGCAATACACAGCCAGCAGCACCTGCATAAACTACAATTGCAACTTTATCCTGTGGACGTAACTTATCAACTAAAATTCTGAAAGACTTTTTTAGAAGTGGAAGTTTATTGTCGTAGCTCATCGAACCTGAAACATCAATTAAAAACACAAGATTGCAAGCAGGTATATTTTCTTCTGCTACACTTTCGCCCTGAATACCAATCATTAAAAGTTTGTTTTTCGAGTTCCATGGGCAGTCGCCAATTTCGAGATGAGTAGCAAATGGATGTTCTCCCTTTGGTTTTGGATAGTCATAATCAAAATAATTAATCATTTCTTCGATTCTTACAGCATCTTTATAGGGCATTTGTGAGTTATTGATGAATCTTCTTACATTTGAGTATGACGCCCTATCAACATCAATTGAAAAAGTAGAAAGAGGATCGTTTATAGCTGCTTTAAAATTGTTTTCTTGAATAAAGTCATAAGATTCGGTGTTGTGTTCAACATAAGCAATATCCATATCGTAGCTTGCACTTGTATAACCGCTTGCTCTGTTTTGTCCAGGTGATGAAACTTTACAAAATGCAATTGGCTCACATTCTTTTTCTTCAATAATTTTTATTTCATCAACAACAACAGAAACAAGAGCTAAATCCAAAAACACAGTCATCTTGTGATGCTGATTTTCGGCTAGGATTATGTTTTTTTCATAATACTCAACGTAGCCTGAATAATTTATTCTGATGCTGTAAACACCTGTTTCGAGATTTTCGAATTTGAACTGTCCTGTCTTATCAGAAATCACAGTGCCGATAATAATGCTCATATTATAAAGTTTAACTTCTGCTCCCGCGATCGAATTTCCGGTTGCGTTTTCTCCCACTGTTCCCGAGATTGAGCCTGCTGCAAATGAAAAAATGCTTGTGGCAAGGAACATGATTACGATTAAAAATTTTGTTGTTTTCATAATTATATGTTTTAAGATTTATTTTCGGGCACTTGGATACAGAAGGAAAAAGAATTCCACAAATTTTTTTTAATCAATAAAAAACCCCACCAAAATTTTAGGTGGGGTAAAAACTGTCTAGTAAAAGTTGAACTCTCAGTATTTAGCGATAAGACAGGTTTTTTCGACTAATGAAATAAATTCGCTACGATAGCCTGAATCATCTGAACATTTCGACTCTT
>JAQVGK010000387.1 GCA_028696755.1 Bacteroidales bacterium
TTTTATACCAAATACCATCACCATCTGCGAATTCATTAACTAAGCTGAACCTAGATAATGGAGCAATTACACTTTCATTTATAAAGAATGGATATAGATTTTCCCTAAATTGAGTCCAAACATCAGATGTAGCGAAAGGCAAAATATACCCATCAGTATGAATTCTAATTTTAGAAGTTGAACCAGTTGCAAAAGGAAATTCAAAAGGCAAGACAAGATCAACAACTCCATCAAAGTCAGCTGATGGTGTAAGCATTGTACCAGAAAACATATCAAATTCTTGGGTAAATTCAGTTACATCATAATATGGCAATAGTTCCCATTTATCAGGTTGGGCAATTACATTATGCTCAAGTTGTATCCAATTATTTGTCTGGGAGGATAATATGGGTAGCACTTCTGTCAGAATTTCAGGTTTTACAAAATCTTCTGTACAAACTTCAATAGAATACACAGTTCTTCCGTTATTCAACATTGATACTGGTGAAGAAAGTGCAATGTGTTCACTAGGCGAATCCCCTGAATAGTCGATAAAACTACAACTATTTATAAATCCATCAAAAACATTACCTCCATCAGACTCATCTACCACAAAAAACAATTTTGCACAACCGTCTTCATTAAAATATTCCAGCAATTTTGTTATATCAACTCCTGCCTCAATGGTTTTGTGAGCTTCGCTTTCACCACCTTGCATATATTTATTCCCACCCTGATAGTTGAAAATTGGAAAATCCATCAGATATTCCCAATCATTTGCCTCAATATCGGAGCTTACTCCAACACTAATTTTGATTTTTTCTCGAGATGGATGTTTAATCTCAAATTTAGCTGTTAGCAGAGGCTTATAATCAATATCAGGCACAATAACATGAGCTAGGTTATTCAGAATTCCTCCGTTTCCGTACTCATCAGCCATTGCCTTGTACATAATCCACATGTAACCATCACCCTGCCAAGTTGGGCCATTGCTTTCGGCGAGTCTAAACCCTCCTTTTTCCCAATCATGCACATCAATAACATCATCTCCGTTCAGATCAATATTATTGGTATATTGCCCATCATTATTATAATCGTAGCACACATTATCGTTGTACCCAACAATTGTTCGAGCATGCAAGGCATCATTTCCGCATTTGCCAATTACATAAGCCCCTTCGTTTGGAGTGCCGGCAGGAAAATACCTTGCACCGTTTTCGGCAATATTTGCAAGAAAAGTTGCTGTTCCTCCATATTCTCCTCCACCATGGTTATAAACCCACGCCTTAAGCGCAGTAATTCCGGCAGAAGTATTAACGCGAATGCCATAATAATCTTCTATTCGGTTCTGCATGGCAGAATAATGCAAATCATAACCAGTCATCCACTTTGAGCTGTCAGGCGGATAATCATACGGAAACTCCATAAACTTTGGCACGCCAAATTCTTTCATCATCTCCATAGTAATTATATAATGATCTCCAAACCAACCATAACCACCATTGCCGATGTTCCACGGAAAGTATATTGAAAAACAATTTAGTGGGTTCTGAGAACTTATCCCTTTTTTCAAATTAGTCTCATAGCTCATCATATAATATGATGCTGCAACCTGATTACAAACCCAATCGGATTGCTTATAAATTGGTGGCCAATGTTCACTCCCTGTAAGATCATATGCTGAAGGTAAAGATTTTGTATAGAATTCTAAACCATCTTCGGTTAGCTGCATTTCATCCTTTACAATCCTGAAATAGTTCTGAGAAAATGAATTCAGAAATAAAACAGATAAGAATATTATTATAGAAAATCTCATTTTATATTTTTTGGCAATTTAATAATTATTATCTTAACAAATTATAATTTTGCCAAATATAATACAAGATAAAAAACGTGGACTATAAATTATTATCCGAATACCGACCAACTGGAGATCAGCCAGAAGCAATAAGACAGTTAACAAATGGTTTGTTTGATGGATCTAAACATCAGACATTACTTGGGGTAACTGGAAGTGGTAAGACTTTTACAATCGCTAATGTAATTGCAAATTTCAACAAACCTGTGCTTGTACTTAGTCATAACAAAACACTCGCAGCACAGCTATATTCAGAATTTAAAGAGTTTTTTCCAGAAAATGCTGTGGAGTATTTTGTATCGTACTACGATTATTACCAGCCCGAAGCTTACATGCCTGTAACTGACACATATATAGAAAAAGATTTGTCGATAAATGATGAAATTGAAAAATTAAGATTGAGTGCTACATCGGCACTACTTTCGGGAAGAAGAGATGTTATTGTTGTAAGTTCGGTTTCTTGCATTTATGGTATAGGCAATCCTGAAGACTTCCACTCCAAT
Source organism: Bacteroidales bacterium (assembly GCA_028696755.1). Next base: position 2,341 of record JAQVGK010000387.1, read on the forward strand.
ACACTCGAAATTAGCGTCGGTGAAAACTATGGAAGAGATATTCTGTTGCGCAAACTTGTTGATTCCCTTTATTTTAGATCGGATATCGAATTTAAAAGAGGTACATTTAGAGTTAAAGGTGATACGGTTGATGTTTTTCTGGCATATCACGATGTAGCAGTTAGATTTATCTTTTGGGATGATGAAGTTGAAGAAATTTATTCGTTTGAACCTTTTGCCGGACATCGAATTGAAACTTTGAATACTGCAAAAATATATCCCGCAAACATTTTCGTTACCACAAAAGATAGAATTAAAGAAGCCATTATTAAAATTCAGGATGACATGATGGCTCAGGTGGAATATTTTAATAGTATAGGAAAACCACTTGAAGGTAAGAGATTAAAAGAAAGAGTTACCTTCGACCTTGAAATGATTCGCGAACTTGGACATTGCAGCGGAATTGAAAATTACTCGAGATATTTTGACGGCAGAAATCCAGGTACAAGACCTTTCTGCTTAATCGATTATTTTCCTGAAGATTTTATTACAATTATTGACGAAAGCCATGTTACTGTTCCACAAATTGGTGCAATGTATGGAGGAGATCGCTCAAGAAAAGAGAATCTCGTTAATTTCGGATTCAGACTGCCTTCGGCAATTGACAACAGACCATTGAAATTCCCTGAATTTGAATCATTAATGAATCAGGTGATTTACGTAAGTGCAACGCCTGCAGATTACGAACTTGAGAAATCGGAAGGAATTATTGTGGAACAGGTAATCAGACCAACAGGGTTGCTCGACCCAATAATAGAGGTTCGTCCGTCTTTGAATCAGATTGATGACCTAATGCATGAAATCAATATCAGAGCAGATAAGGATGAAAGAGTTCTGGTTACAACTCTTACAAAACGAATGGCCGAAGAGCTCACAAAATATTTAACAAAATTTCAAGTTCGTTGCAAATACATTCACTCGGATGTCGATACGCTTGAAAGAGTACAAATTCTATCGGAACTTCGCTCGGGAATGTTCGATGTTCTTGTTGGCGTAAACTTGTTAAGAGAAGGACTTGATTTACCAGAAGTTTCGCTGGTAGCAATTATTGATGCAGATAAAGAAGGCTTTTTACGATCGGAAAGATCTCTTACCCAAACATCTGGTCGTGCCGCTAGACATTTGAATGGAAAAGTAATTATGTATGCTGACAAAATTACTGGCTCGATGCAACGCACTATTGATGAAACAAATCGCCGGCGTGAAAAACAAATGAAATATAACGAGGAAAATAATATCACGCCAACCCAAATTATTAAAGCTCAACGCGAAATCATAGGTAGAAAAGTTGATTATTTCAACCCTTATGAAAGCGAAAATATCGAAATGAGCATTGCTGCCGATCCAGTTGTTAAATATATGACAGCCGAAGCTTTGCAAAAAGCTATTAAAAACACAAAAAAACAAATGGAAGCTGCTGCTTCAAAACTAGATTTCATCGAAGCTGCACGTTTGCGCGACGAAATGTATGCGTATGAGAAGCTTTTGAAGACTAGACAGTAGGTGGGTATTTGTAAGCGGTGCGTCGGTAAGCGGTGGTTGACTGCAAAATTTGTTGTAATCCTCCTTAGCCTTCGCCTTTTTTGTAATCGGTAATCGGTAAAAATCTGTAATCGGTGGCAGACTGCTAAATTTAGCATTAATCCTCCTTAG
>JAQVGK010000388.1 GCA_028696755.1 Bacteroidales bacterium
AATATTGAGGGCACTTGGACACAGGTTAAAAAAATCTGTGCTTCGGACAGATTTACAGATGATTATTTTGGTTACTCTGTTGGAATTAGTGGCGATTTTATTGCAGTTGGTGCATATCAGGAAGATGAAGATGAAGCCGGAGCCAATCCTCAGGAAAAGGCAGGATCGGTTTATATTTTTAAAAATAATGAAGGCACTTGGGAAGAAACTCAGAAACTTGTTGCTTCGGATCGCAGCGCAGCAGATTATCTAGGCTGCTCATTATCGATAGATGGAACAAATCTCGTTGTTGGAGCTTATCTCGAAGACGAAAACGCGACAGGAACAGGTTATTTGAATAATTCTGGCTCGGCTTATGTTTTCTCTTATGATGGATCGGAATGGTCTCAAGTTAAAAAACTCGTAGCAACCGATCGTGGCGCAGAAGATTTTTTCGGTTTTACTGTTTCGATTAGTGGCGATTTTATTGCAATTGGTGCTTATCAAGAAGATGAAAGCTCGACAGGAACAGCAAATATGCCGAACTCAGGCTCAGCATATATTTTCAAAAACAACGCTGGCACTTGGTCGCAATTTGCAAAACTTACTGCATCGGATAGAGACGACGGCGACCAATATGGATTTTCTGTTTCGATTTACAATAACTACCTGGTGGTTGGCGCAACTCTCGAGGATGAAGATGGCAGTGGAAACAACACATATTTCAATGCAGGCTCGGCATATATTTACGAATTCGACAACAACGCTTGGCAACAAGTTCAGAAAATTGTTCCAATCGACAGAGCTACAACCGATGCATTCGGAAATGCTGTAGCAATGGGAAATTACAGCACAATTGTTACCGCGAACATGGAAGACCATGATGTGAACGGAGAAAACTTTTTCACAAATTCTGGTTCGGCATATTTCTTTAAAAAATCTTCGTGGATGGAAGTAAGTGCTGCAGGAACAAAATATCCAAGCGGATCAACAATTGATTTTGGCTATGCAGTTGCTGGACAGAACTCAACATCTCGCAATTTTGTAATTTATAATGATGGTGGCGACACAATCGAATTAAGTTCTATCCCAGTCATCGAACTATTAGGCACAAACATGTCGGAGTACATTGTTAACCAAACCGAAATAACAACAATACTAGCTCCAGGCGAAAGCACTTCATTTTCGGTTGACTTTAATCCTGCTGCTACTGGAGATAGAGTAGCATTTATAAATATTGCCAATAACACTGCAGTAAATCCATTCGTTTTTAACTTTACAGGAACAGGAACTACGAATTCGATAATTAGCAGCGACGAATCAAAACTGATAAATGTTTTTCCAAATCCTACAAGTGGAATAATCAATATTTCTTCCGAACACCTTCAAATTAATCAAATTACAATTGTTGACATCACAGGAAAAACAATTCTTTGTCAACAGAATTCCGATGACACAGCTATAATCGACATGTCTAACTTCGAAAACGGTGTTTATTTTATCTTGGTTGAAGACCAAAATGCAGTTTACACTGGTAGATTTGTGAAGGAATAGGGTTTATTATTTGCTAGCGGTGGCTTCGAGACATTTTATTGCAGTTGCTATGCGTTTAGCATTTTAAAATTAACATAGCATTTTGATTTTACACAACTTTTTTAAGCAATAAAACCCTCAGCCACCTTGATGTGATTGGTGATCGGTCCTTCCATACCCACAGGCTATCGCACTTGGCTGCTCAGGAACCGTGGTCGGCAGTATTAACTATACAAGGTTTTTCAAACTTTTGGTCTTTTGCGAATTAATAAATATCTAATTTTGAGAAAAAGCATCTTACATGATAAAAAAAGAGAGAACTCATTTCTGAAATTCTCTCTTTTTTTATTATAGATGAGCTTATCCCTTTATGAATTTTGTGATTATCCAATTTTATTTCGAGGTTATTCAAGACTTCTTTGACATGGTTTTTGCGGACACTTCGGCGAAAAGCTCAGTGACCAGCAAAAACACACGCCAAAGAGATTCCATCTCCATTTGTAACCACGGACAGCGAACAAGTTCTTGTCCATGGTTACAAATGTTGAGCACCTACGGAGCTCCTAAAAAATATTTACAATCAGAATCAGACTACATTATAATTCAAGATAATCTTATCTCACAATCATAAAGTTTTGATTGCTGTTAAGTTCTGGACAGTTTACAATGTAATTGCCTGGTTGTAAATCGGAGATATTTATGCTTATAAAACCAAGTGATTGATCAGAGCTGATTGATTTTACAAGATCGCCTTTGAGTGTATAAATGTTGAAACTACAATTTCCTGCTGGGTTAATAAATTCGAGTGAAAGATAATCGTTTGCAGGATTTGGATAGAGTTTAAACATTGCTGCTAATTCTTTACCTGATTTTGCAGGTTCTTGGATAGGTTAACTTACGAAAGCAGATTTTGTTGAAACTTCTGAATCGGCCTCTGGATTTGGAAGAAATACAATTGGGAAATTCTCCATTAGACCAGCAGATTCGAGGATTGCACGTGCAACGCCACCTTCTTTTGTGTTGTAATCGGCAGCCATTTCGGTTAAGAATTCATCGTGTCTTTTTACTATATCTGCAATTGGTTCAGTATTTAAATTCTGAAGAATGTCGATTTTTATTTCGGTAAGATGAATATCGTTTGCCATTGCAATATTCTCAGCAGATAGCGAACTTTCCATTACCGAAAGCAAATTAAGTGCTTCGTCCCACATTTGGCTATGAATATACATATCAACTAAACGATTTTTTGCATGATAATCGTTTTGAGTTTGCATAAACTCCATAACATAGTTATAGGTTTCGGCAAACACTTCAGTTGTATCTGCATTAAAAGTAGCACGCATTAAATGGTCGTAATTAACTTGACGAGCCGACTGCAATCCGCTAATTCTGTTTTGTAAATGCTCAATTTCATTAACGCCTTCTTGTTGTTTAATAATGTAGTTAATGTATTCGGTACTCAAATCAGAATTTTCGATAGCTTCAACAACATCGGTTGGCAATGGAGAGTTCTCGAGCATCAACGAAACCTTTGATAATTCTGGCACATTTGGATTTTCGAGATAAGCCAACAATATTTCCGAAGTTAGATATGGCGATGCAGAGCTTAACTGTGAATACACCTCGGCAGTATTATTGTCGTTTGCCGATTGTGCAGAGATTGATAGGGAGAGGTCGTTGTATGAGGTTAGGGAGTTGAGCTGATTTTCAAGTTCTGATTGTTCATCATTTAAACCGCCAATGCTTTGCACAAGAGGCTCAATAACTATGCCGCCTGAATAAATTGTTTGTGCACATGTTGGAATTACAGTTCGGTTAAATACAAGTATATTAGATGAATACGTCCCTAACATATAGCCAGTTGCGTTTTCTTGGTTGTAAGCATAATATGGCATAGCAGACACGTTTGGATCAACAACAAAAAATCTATCCTCGTTTAGTGGAATGCCATCAAAATGATTGTGAGTTGAAAAATGGCCGTAACCATAAGCTTCCATACCTTGAGTATTTCTAATATCAGACTGAGTTACGCTAATTATTTGACCTGATGCTCCATAAACATAGCCACCCAAAACAGTCATAGCATAATCTACATCAGTAAAGTTATTGCACTGCAATTGAAGGCCATATTTGTAGTCATAATCATAGCTAATGCCAATACCTACAAAACCAGATGCTTGACCATTCCCTGTAAGGTTTTCAAAATCATTTCTATACACTAAGTTTTCGTCTTCGCCCGAAGCATAAACAACCAAACCAAGTATCCCATCATAAAAATCGTTACCTTCGATCTTATACCCTGTGCTATTTGCTACATAAAGACCATAACTTTCAAAGTTCTGTCCCTGTCCTTGATAAGGGTTCATTGCAGAAACATCAAAGTTACACTCTGTTACTTTTATTGCATCGCAAGCAATTAACCATGCACCACCTAAGCAATTATTAAAATCCTGACGGCTAACAGTCAAAAAATCTCCAATATTTGCTTTAATTCCGTAGTACAGATTTGTAAACGAACC
>JAQVGK010000389.1 GCA_028696755.1 Bacteroidales bacterium
TTTTGGTTGCAATTTAATTTCTGATGGTACTAATGAGTTTAATTATGGTGAAAATTATCTGAAAAATATGTTTTCAAATATAGGTGGACTTTCATTTGGCAATCAATCCGACAACATAATCTGCTGGAAAGATAACGACATCCCTAGTCAAAATTCTAAATTAGTTATTAAACCATACCCAATTCCCGAAAACTTGACTTTAAACATTGATGGTGTTATATACGGAATACCAGGTGATTACAGTAATTATCCATTTAGAGTTAGAGTTACTGATAGTAATAAAGTGTCTGACACAAAAACATATTATTTAACAACAGATATTCATGATATAAATATTGCTGAAAATGCTGTTAATATTTTTCCAAATCCAGTTTTAGATAATATTTCAATTTCTATTAATGAGAATGATTTGGAGATTCTAGAAATTTGTTTATATGACGTGGCTGGTAAGATTCTAAAAAAAATTGTCTCATCAAGTTCAAACGATATTATACTTGACATGAGTGAGTATAAATCTGGTTCATATCATATCAAAATTATAACAACAAAGGGATCATTCGTTAAAGACATTGTGAAAATTTAATTCTTATTTTATGAAAAGTTTTATTCTAGTTCTAGTGTTTTCTGTTTTTTTAATCTTCAGTTACTCTTCATTTGCACAGGATGAATTACCCGAAAGCTACACTCAATTAAAATCGCTTTCAACTAAAGAGCAAACCCAACTTGCAAGCTTGCCCGAGTTAAAGCTCCCCGCTTCCTATAAAAACAAATCAATCCCTTATGAGGTTGATAATACAACTCAAGCTTGTTATTCTGGTCTATTCAATCAATCAGGTCTAAGTTGTGGGCAGGCCGCTTGTGTTGGAAATGGATTTACTTATGAGATAAATCGTGTCCGAAATCTTAATGGCAGTTTGGTAGAAAATAAATACCCTACCCATTTTACATGGAATTGGGAAAATGGAGGAGATGGATGGCATGGCGCAAGTTATTATCACAGTATGATTGTTCTCAAAACCGTTGGAAATCCAAATATGGTGACTTATGGCGGTACTCATGATTATGGAGGGGCTGGTAGATTTATGTCTGGGTATGATAATTATTACGAAGGAATGCATAATCGAATTAGTGGAGCATACGCCATAAAATGTACTGATGAAGAGGGAATTCTTACATTAAAACATTGGCTCAACGATCACCTCGAAGGTTCTGATGTAGGCGGTATAGGTTTTTTCTATTCTCAGCATCAAAATCCTTCAACAACGCTCCCTGCAGGTACTGCACATGCTGGCGAAAAAGTTGTAATCAGCTGGGGTGCTTCTGCAAATCACGCTATGACAATTACTGGTTACAACGATTCAATTCGTTGGGACTATAATGGAGATGGACAATATACAAATGATATAGACCTTAATGATGATGATATAATTGATGTTCGCGATTGGGAAATAGGTGGCTTTAAGATGTGTAACACATACGGAGGAGCCTATAATGGTTGGATGATGTACAGAACGCTTGCACTGGCGTCTAGCTCGGGTGGAATTTGGAACAACACAGTAAATGTTCTATACGCAATCGAGGATTACTCGCCAATGCTCACATACAAAGTTAACTTATATTACACAAATCGAGTGAGGATGAAAATTATGGCAGGAATGAGCACCAATTTATCTGCAACTGAACCCGATTATTTTTTAAGCTTCCCAATATTAGATTATCAGGGAGCTGAATACGGCTTGCAAGGAGCTAATGATGAAGTTTCCCGTCAAATGGAAATAGGTTTAGATGTTACACCATTCTTAAATATTCTTGCACCAGGAACACCAGCAAAATTCCTTTTTCAAGTCCTCGAAAACGATGATGATGGCTGGGGATCTGGTGAGATTCAGGATTTTACGCTAATAGACTATAGCTCTGGATCACCAGTTGAATACGTGTCGGCAAGTTCAAATGTCGCGATAATTCAAAATGGAGTCACCACTGTTTCAGTAAATCATACTCCAAACTTTGATGTTCCCGAGATTACCACAGATGTTTTGCCAAATGCTCAGGTTTACCACAATTATTCTCATCAGATGGAAGCATCGGGCGGTACCGCTCCTTATCGGTGGGAATTTGATACCGATTATCAGTTGGCAGTATATTCAACATCCATACCTTTGGCAACAACAGCTTTGTCGGGTTCCTACATTAGCCTTCCTTTTGCTTTTAATTATTATGGCGAAACATACAATGGGTTTTATCTGAATTCAAAAGGTTATATCGATTTTTCAGGAGAATCCTACGGACTACCTTATAACAGTAATGCTCTTTCAAGTAATTCGGTCAGCTTTATGAATCGAAAATGTGTTGCTGCTTTCTTTTCAAATACAACTTGTAATACATTTTACTCCGCTGGTACAGATTATTACATTATTAGATGGACAGGAACAAATATTGATGTCTCCTTAAAACTTACTTCGGATGGTGAGATTTTTATTTATTATAATAATTGCACTCCTGTCCCTAATCAGGTGTGGTCGTCAGGCATCTCGTGCGGCGATTTGTCTAGGTATATTCTTACCCCCGAGAGTGGTGGTATAACAAACATTTCTTCTGTGGGATATCAATTTACTCAGGTTACTGCTCCCGAAATATTTAATCTGAGTATAGATGGATTACTTACAGGAGTGCCAACCGAGGAAATTCTTGCTTACCCATTACACTTTAAAGTAACTGATGCAATGGGAATGATTAATCGTAAAACTATTCCAATTTCTACCGAAGGTTTGATTATAGATTATGCTATTTCAACTCCAAATAATAATTTAATTGAGTGGGGCGAGAACGTTAATATGAATCTAACATTGAGAAATGCTACTGAAAGCGCAATAAATAATCTTGTGCTCACATTAACATGTAATGATGCCGATGTTACAATGACTGACGGTAATCACACAGTCGCTTTATTAAACCCATTGCAGGAATTAGTTGTAAATCCAACTTTTCTGTTCAACCTAAATTACAATTTTTACAACCAACAGGAGATTACATTCCATCTTACTGCTCAATCAGACGAAAATACGTGGGAGTTCGATATTATTTACCCTGTTTACACTGCCGACATAGATGTTCAGGAATATTTTGTTGATGATGCTGATAATAACCGTCTGGATATTGGCGAGACTTCCGATGTTTATTACTCATTTATTAATGATGGCGGTGCTGCGGTCGAGGATGTCGTGATTACTGTGAGTTCTACCGATCCATTTTTGACAATAAATGATAATACTGAAAATGCCGGCGATTTTAATGCTTCGCAAAGCATTAATGCTTATTTCAATTTTACTGCCGATCCGGCTTGCTTACCTGGACACGTGGCGATTCTCAATTTTCATGTTGAAGGAGCAAACGGCTACGAAAAGAACATAACAGGCTATATTAGCATAGGTCAAATTTTAGAGACCTGGGAGACCGGTACTTTTGAAACCTACAATTGGGCAACTGGTGGTGATTTACCGTGGGTTATATCGGATATTGGTGCTTACGAGGGAACATATTGCTTAAAATCAGGTGCAATTACTCACAATCAGACTTCAACCTTCGAAATTGAGCTCCAAGTTATATCGCCCGGGACAATCAGTTTCTATAGAAAAGTATCTTCTGAGGCTAATTATGACTTTTTGAAGTTTTATATTGATGGTGTAGAACGTGGAAGCTGGAATGGTATTGTCGAGTGGGGACAGGAAACATTTAGTGTTGCTGCAGGGATAAGAAACTTTAAGTGGGTTTATTCAAAGGATGTTTCTGTTAACTCAAACGAAGATGCCGCCTGGGTAGATTTTATCGAATTTCCGTCTATTTATGATGCCGAACCTTTACTTGTTTTAAGCCATACCGCGGTTACTAAAACATTAAATCCTAATCAAACAGCAACCGAAACTATTTCAATTTCTAATTTGGGTGGTGGTATTATCTCATATTCTGTCGAATTATTAGGCGATTTACCATGGCTCAGAACTCAGAGAAATATTACTGGTTCGTATA
>JAQVGK010000390.1 GCA_028696755.1 Bacteroidales bacterium
GATAATCAATAATCTTTTATCAAGTGAGTTAATTTGGCGGTTGCCGACCGCCGAATCTGACAGATCGAATTGGCGCTTACCGACCGCCGATTTAGAGGCTTCAGACAAGATTAATCAAATTCAGTTTAATCCCGAAAAACTTTTTGTTAAACTATCATACAGTCATCTTGCTGAAATAGCCAAAATCGATGACCCATTAAAACGAGCATTTTATGAAATGGAGTGCATTAAGGCTAGCTGGTCGGTGAGTGAACTCGAGCGACAAATAAATTCATTACTATTTGAAAGGTCTGGATTATCTAAAGATAAAGAAAAACTATCAGACATTATAAATCAGAAAACAGTAAAACTTTTACCTCAAGACATCTTTAATGATCCTATTTCAATTGAATTCCTTGGATTAAGCGATAGGGCAATTGTAACTGAATCCGATTTAGAGCAGGCAATACTTGACAACCTGCAAATGTTCTTGTTAGAAATGGGAACTGGATTTTGTTTTGAAGCGAGACAAAAGAGAATACTAATTGACGACACTTATGATTTTATAGATTTGGTATTTTATCATCGCATTTTAAAATGCCACATATTAATTGACTTAAAAACAGAGAGGTTTAAACATAGTCATGTAGGGCAGATTAATACCTATATTAACTATTATAAAAATGAGGTAATGCAAGCCGATGATAATTTGCCAATTGGCATTTTACTATGTACAGAAAAAGGAGACACCATGGTCAAATATGCAACTGCTGGGTTAGAGAAAAATATATTTGTCCAGAAATATCTAGTAGCTCTGCCAAGTAAAGAAGAGATTGAGAATTATATTAAAAAAGAAATAAAAATAAAAACTTAATAAAACAACCAAAAACCTCTTCCTATTTGAGGTTTTAGTTTTAGGAAGCGATTTAAAATCGCAAACAAGGATATGATAAACATTAACCCTGATGTAAAAAAGTTAAGGGATGGACTGAATTTGGATTTTGAGTAGAGAGTTTTTATCGCTTTTTTCTTTTTGCTGAACCATATTTTTCTTCATTCTCCCACATTCTGAACCGTACGATACTTTCTATCAAACTTATTGGCAGTGGTTCTAAATGCTGAAACTGCACCGATCCTTTTCCCTGCTTATATTTTGACAACTCATTTTTAAACTCTTCGTGTCCGCTTGGCGTTGCGTAAAAGCCAATATGATTTTTAAATGCAGCAAAGTAAACCAGAACTCGGCCAGCATAGCGATACGAAGGCATATTATAAGAAAACGACTCTTCAATTTCGGGACTAATTGATAAAATAAGCTGACGAATGTTGTTTAGCCGTTTCGCTACTGGTTCTGGAAATGTAGAAATATATTTTTCGACTTGTGACATGATTAAGTTTTACCAAAAATACTGATTCTTTTTTTGATAATGGCGGTAAACAAGTAAATTATAAGAAATTTGAGTAAACTTTTATTTTAACATTTGCAAGGGTCTAACAGATCGCTTCACCACAAGTGGTTCGCGACGACCGTTGCCTGATTTATTTCGGCAACGGTCATCGCGAACGAACTGAAGCGCCCTTTTACACTCTTACAAAATCCTCAACAATTTAGAAACTTTTTATAACAGATCTCCTATAAAGTTTCGCAACATAAACATAATGTATAATTATCATTCACTAATTAGAAAGATTCCAGATTGTTAAAATTTAATCTTAATTTTGTATCGTGAAAATGATAGACGACATTAGAAAAAAAATTGCTTTAACACTTCTGATTGTTATTTCAGCAGTTGTGTTAAACAATAGTCTTTTCGTTCACGTACACCGTCTCGACACAGGCGAAATTATTGTTCATGCACACCCATTTAATCCTTTCTCAAAAGCTGCCGACAGCACAGCAAAGCACAATCACAATGCAATAGATTTACAACTTATTCAAGTTCTAAACTCTGCAAACATTTGGATTATTGCAGTTGCATTAGTCTTAAGCATTTGTTTGCTTAGAACAAAAATTACATTCAACAGAATTTCAAATTTCTTCTTAAGTTTTTATAAAAACAATACTCGCATTCGTCCTCCACCCCAATTTTCGCCTGTTTACTTATAGTGAAAAAAAACAGAGTGCAAATTTTATAAAAATCAAATGAAAAAAATATTTATTGCGTTGTTTGTACTTGCAGCAGTACAGGCAAATGCGCAAAAAGCTACTGATGCTCACATCATAGGGCACGTTACTTGCTGCGACGAACATATTGCTTTTGCCAATATAATGGTAAAAAATACAACAATTGGAACTTCAACCGACGAAACAGGACACTTTACATTATTAAACATGCCAGAGGGCGATTACACCATAATTGCAATGGCATTAGGTTACAAAACTGTTGAAAAAGTAGTATCGTTAAAACAAGGAAAAACAATCGAGATTAAGTTTGAACTGGAAAAAGATGTTTTTGGCTTAAGCGAAGTTGTTGTAACCGGCGACCGAAATCAAAAAAATCGGAAAGAATCGGCTGTAATTGTAAACACACTTAGTCCAAAGCAGCTCGAAACCAACAATTCGGTAACAATTAGTGAAGGATTAAACTTCTGCTCAGGCTTAAGAGTAGAGAATAACTGTCAGAATTGCGGTTTTAACCAATTACGAATGAACGGAATGGAAGGTCCATATTCGCAAGTATTGATTAACTCGAGAGCAATTTTTAGTGGTTTGGCAGGAATTTACGGATTAGAACTTATACCAGCCAACATGATCGAAAGAGTTGAAATTGTTCGTGGAGGCGGATCTGCGCTTTATGGCAGTAATGCTATTGCAGGAACAGTAAACATGATTCTCAAAGATCCTATTAACAACTCATACGAATTTGGCTCAACAGCTAACTTGCCGGGATTATGGACAAGTAAAGGAAACGAGATAAGTCCCGATTTAAGTGTAAACATGAACAGTTCAATTGTGTCGTCCGATTCACGAACTGGCATGTCGATTTACGGATTCCATCGCGATAAAAAGCCTTATGATGCCAACAACGATGGGTTTTCGGAGCAGTCGAAAGCTAAAAACACGACTATTGGAACCCGAATTTTCCACCGATTTAATCAAAAAAGTAAAATCACCCTCGATTATTTCAACATTAACGAAGATCGCCGAGGAGGAAACAGATTCGATTATCAACCTCACATGACTGATGTTACCGAAGGCGTTGAACATTCGATAAATACTGCAGCAATAAATTTTGATCAATTTTTAAAAGGTAACGATCAGATTGCCGTTTATGCATCGGCACAACATATTATTCGAGATTCGTATTATGGAGCAGATTTTTCACTTTCGGATTACGGAAATACTAAAGATTTGTCATGGACAGCAGGAGTTCAATATACCATGCGAGCCGACAAATCAAATCTCGTTGCTGGAATAGAAAATACAGGCTCAATTCTTAACGACATAAAACTTGGATATCCCGATTTCGAAAATGCAATTATTATTGACAATCAAATTATTTCTATCCCTTTAACTTCAAACACAACAGTTGCCAACCAGTACATGAATACAAATGCAGCTTTTGCTCAGTACGACTACAAAATGGGAAGGTTAAAATTAAGCTTAGGTGGAAGATTTGACAACTACACTATTGCCGATATTGATGACAGCAATGCAAAGAAATCGGGGAATGTTTTTAGTCCACGAGCAAATGTACTTTTCGATATTACCGAATATTTACAAGGAAGATTTAGTTATTCTCAAGGTTTTAGAGCACCACAGATTTTTGACGAAGATCTACATATCGAAACATCAGGCTCAAGGCAAGTATTGCATCGCAATTCGCCCGACCTCACCCAAGAAACTAGCCACAGCATCTCAGCTTCAATGGATTTTAAGAAGAATTTTGGCAAAGTTAACATTAGCTTTTTAACCGAAGGATTCTATACAATGCTATTAAATCCTTTTGTAAATGAGTATGGCACACCCGACGAAGATGGAACAGTAATTTACACACGAGTAAATGCCAAAGATGGAGCAACTGTAAAAGGGATAAATTTCGAAT
>JAQVGK010000391.1 GCA_028696755.1 Bacteroidales bacterium
AAGACTTTATACCGCAAGACTGTTGATTTTACTTAATGGGGACACCCATTTTGGAATTTTTTATTTTGTAAACTGCTGATTATCAGAAGGTTGCAAATTTTAGTGAAAAAATGTGTCGAAGTCAGGAGTCCCAATAGTAAAAATAAATCAATACACCCTCCACTCGTAGTAATATTTAAACCCATAACCATTAAGGTGGAAAACAATTGCTTTTTCTTCACCTTGTTTAGTCCCTTTGGTAATTTTTGGGGCTGTCATAGTTCCGCTAAATTCCTGTAGGTGAGTTTTTGCATCATTGGTCGCAAAATTTATCTTGCCAGCAGTTCCGCCACCTGGATTTGTGTCCTTCATATCAAAGCTAACCGAAAATTGAGAGATTCCCCAAGAAGATTCTACAGTTCTGTTTACATCTATAGAAGGCAATTCTGTTTCAGAAAAATATTTTGGTGGATCTGTCCATATTGTTACAGCCTTGCCCGAAGCAATTGTTTTACCGTTCTTATCGATTCGTGTAACAGTAGTAGTAAAATTATTCTTGTCACCAATTGCAGTATTTACTTCGGAATATATGTCTCCATTAGCAAACTTACCCGTTTTTGTTCCATCCGAATTGCTCACAATATATTCCCAACGTGTAAAATACCAGCCCGTTTTACCCTCAGTTACAGAATTATCTTTTGAATCTTCCTGAATATTAGTTTTCACGAGTTCGGGATCCCATTTATAAGTATAAACAGCTTTAAAACCAGCTCCCATATTTACTGTAAGCGTTTTTTCTTCATCTAGTTTATATCCTTTATCAACACCCTTAGCAGAAACAAGCTCTGAGCTAAAATCTGATTTAAAGTATTCTTCCCCTTTCGAATTTTTCAACTTTATGCCATACAAACCCTGATTAAAGTTTGCAGATTGCTGTTCGGGTGTCCAAGTCTTGTTTGTAATAGTTTTCAGCGAATATGACATTTTAATATTTTCACCAGGAAATAATTCCGATTGTGGATCAGTCCACTTAACACTATATGTAACACCAGCTAGTAAATTGCGAGAACTTTTATCGTAGCGGTTTACATATATGGTAATATCACCTTTTTCACCTTCATATTTGGTAACATCTTCCATGTAGTCGCTGGTCCCAGCAAGAACTCTATCTACAGTTTTGGTACCATCGGTAAAACTGTAATTCACCAATTTCCATCCTCCTTTAGCTGAGCTTGTTTGAGCCTGAATACTAAAACTAAATATAGTCAGTACAATTATTAAGATAATTTTTCTCATATCAAATTACTTTTAAAGACGGAAAGATACGCAAAAAAAATGAATAATTAACTTAATAAAACGCAAAAATGCTGCGAAACATTGCAAAAAAGGAGGACACAACATCCTCCTTACAAATTAATTTATCCAAACTCTTAAAATCTCAGCGCCAGTCCGCCCATGAAATTTATTCCGGCTTGTGGATAGTAATACGCCCAGGTTTTTTCGAGGCCTTGTTCGTACCACATTCCGCCGTAAGCATTATTTGAGTATTCGAGATTAAAAATATTGTTAACCATAAACTTAAAACTGATTTCCTTAACGTACTTTGTTTCGATAGTATAATCGAGTTGTAGATTATTAACAAAATATGGATCCAGCTTTCTGTCGGCAGATGAAGTATTATCGAAATATTGCGCTCCAACGTATTTTGCAATCCAGCTAAGCGTAAATCCTGCAAAAGGTTTATATGCTACAATGCCAGATGATATTATATTTGGTGAATATGCAATATCGGTTTCACCGAGGTTGATTGCTTCATAAGCTTCGTTCCATTCATCGTCGTAGGTATATGCCCAAGCTGTAAAGTTTTTAATTTTGTTTTGACTTAAAGTGAGATTAGCGTCAATGCTGAGTTTGCTAATTGGCTTCACTCCTACCGCAATTTCAATACCTGCGCGATAAGATTCTGCAACATTTGTCATTATATCATAACCAACACTCGACTTTTCGCCAGTGGGAACAAGTTGATCGGTATAATCCATGTAATACAGATTTAAACCTGCCGAAAACTGTTGCGAACGATAAACATAACCAGCTTCGTAATCATAAAGTGTTTCTGGCAATGGAGTTTTTGAAATATCACCGGCAGCATCCTTAAAATTGGTGCGGGTTGGTTCTCGATTTGCCACTGCAAACGATAGATAAGCATTCATATTATCCGAAATCTGATAAAACAAACCAGCCTTTGGGTTAACAAAATTATAAACATGCTCCTGATCCAAAATACGTTGATTGCCATAAGAATCGAGGTCGTAATCAAGTCCTTCCATTGTGTAGTTAATGTTTCTGAATTGAACATCACCATACACGAATAGCGATTTATAAATTTCGTAATTTGCCTTTGCGAACAAGTTTAAGTCAGTTTTTAATCCCGAATTACGATACCACTCATAATCAATTTCGGATAATCCAGAATATCTCATCCAAATAACGTTTCCGAAATGATTTCCATCGTATTGATTCCAGCCACCACCAATGCTAAGTTTTAATTTTGCAGTTTTATAATTTGCAGCTAAAGTTCCGCCATAAAAATCGTTGCCCATCATTTTTCGATGGATAAGATCAGAATTTGTAATCACTATTGGTGCTGGAATCAATGTATCGCTACCCGAGATAACCGGATCGGCCTGAAAAGTTACATTTGGCAATCTATACTCCGCTAACAATTCATCTTCTTTGTACTGCTCGTAATATCCATCGCCACGAGTGTAATGGATACCAGCATTGATGTCGAAATTATGTCCGAATTCTTTAGAATACAGCAATTGATAATGAGTTTGGATGTAATTATCGGTTTGATTTTCGTAATAATGACGGTTTCCATTATCGTCGAAATACTCTCCAGCTGGATTGTAAGTTCTATTAGTTTCGAGCATTTCCTCGGGACAGCCCCACCAGCTAATTCCGGTTTTTTCGCGTCCATGAATTAGGTTAAATCGCAAGAAACTGGTTTTGCCACGCCAAGCACCTGTCATCATAAGAGCTTGATGGTCGGAGAAAGATTGTTCAACATAGCCATCGCTATCGAGATTCGACAAACGCAAATCGAAAGAAAAACCATTGCTCAGAATTCCAGTACCTACGCTGATATTTTCGCGAATAGTATTAAAACTTCCTGCCATAGCAGAGATTTCGCCATAAGGTTTATCGCTAAGAGAGCCAGTAAAAAAGTTCATACTTCCTCCAAAAGCCGCTGCTCCATTAGTTGAAGTTCCAACACCACGTGTAATTTGCACATTATTGACTGAGCTTGCAAAATCGGGCATATTAACCCAAAAAACCGATTGAGACTCAGCATCGTTAAGTGGCATTCCATTAACCGTAACATTTATTCGGGTTGGATCGGTTCCTCGAATTCTAAAATTTGTATAACCTATTCCAGTCCCAGCTTCGCTTGTTGCAACGAACGAAGGAGTTAACTCCAACAAATAAGGTAAATCCTGTGGAGAATTACGTTTTCGCAATTCTTCGGCATCAACAACTGAATAAGCAACTGGAGAATTTTCGTCGGCACGGGTCGCTTTAACTACAACCTCATCGCTCATGTACGCAGCAGTTTTAAGAGTTATTTTACCGATGTTTTCATTGTCTGATTTGGCTTTAACATCAATACTTTGCGTTTCGAAACCCACGAAAGAAATTATCAGACGACAATCACCCGATTTACATTTAATACTAAACTCACCATCAGCACCGGCAGTAGTTCCGAGATAAGTATTTTCGACCACGATACTTGCACCCGGCAATGCTTTGTTGTTTTCGTCCACAACTTTACCGGTAATCACTTGCGCCCCAGCAAAAATGGCCAGAGCAATAAACAACACTAAAAAAGAAAAACGTTTCATAATAATTAAATTTTTAATTTTTAAAAAAATAATTGGGATGAAACTAGCCTGAATTATTTTTAAACTATCTATTACTATGCCCTATAGCCTTCGCAATACTCTCTTCCTTATTTTTTTCTTCCTCTAAATAGCTC
>JAQVGK010000392.1 GCA_028696755.1 Bacteroidales bacterium
TTTTAAGGCTAAGGCTAAGGCGGAGGCTAAGGAAATTTAGCAAGGCTTTAGATTCTGCCATTTTGTTTTTTGTATTTTGTTATTTGTTATTTGTTATTTGTTATTTGCAATTTGTTTATAGACTTCATTAACTTTGTAAGCAGAGTTTTCCCATCTAAGATTTTCGACTTCTTGTTTACCGTACTTTTTAAACATTTTTGAAAGGCCTTCGTAATGTAGCATTCCATAAATTGCATCGGCCATATCATCTACGTCCCAGAAGTCCACCTTAAGGGCATGGCGAAGGACTTCGGATACACCAGATTGTTTAGAAATAATTACTGGTACGTCAGACATCATAGCTTCGAGCGGAGAAATTCCGAATGGTTCACTAACCGACGGCATTACGTATACATCGCTCATTGAGAACATTTCATAAACCTCCTGACCCTTAAGAAATCCGGCAAAATGAAATTTAGTTGCGATTCCGAGTTTAGCAACACGACGTATCATTTTATTGAGCATATCGCCACTACCGGCCATGACAAATCGTACGTTTGGATCACGGTCAATAACTTTTTTTGCTGCTTCGATAAAATAATCAGGGCCTTTCTGGAAAGTTACTCTACCTAAAAATGTTACAATTTTTTCGTCGAAGCCTTTGTTGAGTTTAAATTCATCAGGTAACGTAACAGGTTCAACGGAATTGTGCACTGTAACAACTTTATCGGGATGAATTCCATACTTTTCGATGATTATTTTTCTAGTCAGATTACTTACTGCGATAACTTTATCAGCAGCCTGCATACCTTCGCGTTCGATGTCATAAACACGTTGATTTACATTTTCGCCACTGCGATCGAATTCGGTAGCGTGCATGTGAACAACAAGAGGTTTACCCGATACTTTTTTGGCCGCAATTCCGGCAGCATAGGTAAGCCAATCGTGAGCGTGAATTACATCAAATTCGTTTGTGCCCGCAATATAAGCAGCAATAAGAGCATAGCGTGCAACTTCTTCGTAAAGGTTTTTGCCGTAACTTCCCGAGAAATGGAATTTTGTTGAGAAAACAGTTTCTTGAAATTCGCTATGAGAAAAAATCTTTCCTTCGAATATTTTCGAAAACTCTTCGGGATCCATGTATGGAATAAGGTTTGAGCCCACCTCCATGTATCTGAAATTTTGCCAGAACTCAGTTTTATCTGTCTTTCTTTCAGTTAATTCAACATTTCCAGCATCTTGTAAGCTCACAAAACTTCGATCTTCGTCGCCATAGGCCTTAGGAACGACAAAGATGATTTCGGTACCAAAGTGAGACAAGCCCTTGGTTAAACCGTAGCAGGCAGTTCCGAGTCCTCCAGTGATATGAGGTGGAAATTCCCAACCGAACATTAGTACTTTCATATTGTCGTTATTTAGCTTTATAATTTTTAATCATTTCTCCGATTCTGATAAGTTCGCCAACGCTCCATGCTTGGGAAATTGCGCCTCTTGGCAAATGCGGAGGATCACCGTCATAAATTTCGGAAATAGCCCCGATACCATGCATTGTCATATCTTCTTCGAAACCATAATAAATCTTCTCGACCAAAGCAAGTCCACTTTTTTCATGAATTTTTAACCAAGCTTCGCAAAAATGTCCTAGTAGCCAAGGCCAAACTGTTCCCTGATGATAAGCAGCATCGCGTTCCTCTTGGTTACCTTCACAATAACCTTTGTATGCCGGATTATCCGGAGTAAGTGAACGAATTCCTTTAGGTGTAAGCAGAACTTTGCGAACAGTTTCGAGTACCCTTTCTTTTTGCTTTTCGGAAAGAGGTGAATATGGTAATGAACATGCAAAAATTTGATTTGGTCGAACTGTACAATCTACATTTTCGTATGTTGCGTAATCGGCAAGAAACTGTCTTTTATCGCACCAGAACTTTTCAATAAACGAAAGTTGAGTGATTTCAGGAATATAACTCCATTTTTTGACAAAATCGGTATCGTTATTATCTTCGGCGAGCTCCAGAGCGAACAATACCGCATTATACCACAAAGCATTTATTTCAACATCAAAACCATGACGTGGAGTTACAGGTTTTCCGCCGATTACAGCATCCATCCAAGTAAGAGCTTTTCCTGGTTCTCCTGCCCAAATTAGTCCGTTATCATGCATTTTAATTCCAAAATGAGTTCCACGTCGATAGTTTTCTAGAATATGCTTCATTTTATCTCCGTACTCCTTCCATAACTTTTTCTTATCTGTTGTAAGCTTAAGATATTCTTGCAAAGTCCAGAAGAACCATAATGGAGCATCGACAGAATTCATAACAGTAGTTTCGCGCGTTCCAATATTTGGGAATAGACCGTCATTAAGATCGGCAGTCATTGTATCAAGAACTTCTTTGCAGGTTTTAATGTCGTTGTTGTAGAGAGTTAAGCCTGGCAGAGCGATAAAAGTATCTCGTCCCCATCTTCCGAACCAAGGAAACCCAGCAATAATTTCGGTTTTACTGTTTCTTTTATAGATAAATTGCTGTGCTGCACTTTTGAGACATTGCTCATAATTTTCGCGTGGCATACGCTTTTTAAACTCTGAATTGTATTTTCTTGTTATCGTTGATGGATTGATTTCTTTAAGGGCTGCAGTAAAAATTATTGATTCGCCTTTCTTAATGTCAGTTTCGAAAAACCCCGGCACAAATAAATCCTCTTGATAATCGTAGCCGCGTTTCTGCTCTTCCTGATATTCGATATTATAATACCAGTCGGGGACATGAACATACTCTGCAGGTTTATTGAATTGCATAAACAAAGCTTTGTACCCGTCGTACATTCTAACTTTTATCCCATTCTCGACAGTTGTATATTTAGTATTAACAAACAAGTTTGCTTTACTCAGCTTATGAATATTTCGGAATGCAAGAAATGGTTTAAATCTAATTTTGGTATCGCTATGAGCTTCGAGCAGAGTATATTTAATCAAGATGCGATCGTCTTCGCTAAGAATTCTTTCCATTTGCAAAACTACGCCACCAACTCGCCAGATTAGTTTTGGAATAGTATCAATTTCAAAATCCCTAACATATTTATGCCCTTTGGGGTCGTAAACATTACCAGGATATTTTCTAACACCAAAATTAAATACAGCTTCGTGTTGGATTACTGAGACATCGAGAGCCGACAGCAATACATGATTATCATTATCAATATCTTCCATCGGACACACTAGAAGTCCGTGATATTTGCGAGTATTACATCCAATAATTGTTGTACTTGCATAAGATCCTGCGCGATTAGTACGTAACAACTCACGCCCAAGTGAATACTCAAGATTGATAAGCTGAAGTTTGTCAAATTTAATATATCCCATACTGGCAACTTTTTGTGTCAAAACTAAGCGAATAAGATAATTTTACAGAATAATCAATGTTAAATAATCATCAATTCCCATATTTGGAAATCCCTATTTATGATAAAATGTCTGAAATTCATACTCAGCCTTTGTTGACAGGTTGCAACAAAGATAATAAAAAATTTGAAACAATTTTTAATGTGAAGAAATTTTGCTATTTAAAAAATTAATAATTTTGGTCGAGGTTTGGTTTTTATCAGCCTGTAATTAGATGCTCAATAAGAACTTTTACTCCAATTCCAATTAAAAACAATCCTCCAATTACTTCAACTGGCAATCTCTTTAATTTACGCCTTATTAAATCTCCGCTAAAAAGTCCAAGGTAAGAGAATCCAAAGGTCACAATCATAATTATCAAAGCCGAAATCCAGATATTTATTCCAACAAAAGATAAACTTACACCCACAACAGCAGCATCAATGCTAGTTGCGATTCCTAATCCAGTGACGACAAAGAAATTGTCCATATTAATCTCTGGTTTTTCTTCCGAATCTTTATGCTTAATACCTTCGTACAGCATTTTTCCGCCGATAAATAGTAGGAGTCCAACGGCAATCCAATTATCAAAATCCTCTACCTACTCTGTTAGCTCTGCTCCAGCAGCCCAGCCACCAAGGGTAC
>JAQVGK010000393.1 GCA_028696755.1 Bacteroidales bacterium
TTACGATGCCTTAAAATATAAATATGCACCATTCGTAAAGAAAAAATCTGTAGTACACAAATCTGAACTCGACGATTGCCAACTCATTGAACAGCAACAGTTTTTTTCAGATTAAGCGCAAAATGGGTTAACTTTCCAGAATAGTAATTATAATTTGACGTTGATTGCAATTCGTTATTTACCATATTGTAACCTGACGAATACGAAACTCTGAAATCAATATTATCGCTAATATTGCTATTAATTGAAATACCAGCAAAAGGATAATCAGAAACTACGGTATTTACCTCATTATTAACTAAACCTGGCAATTTAGACCAACTGTATCCACCGTTAAAACTAATACTACATCTGATTGGCTTAATAGGTAAACTAAAAGTTAGAAAGCTTCTTAAATTGCTGTATCCTTTCATGTTAAGATATGAGTTCAACTGTGATCCAGAATATAAAACTATTCCACCATTTAAAACAGAATCATTAAGAGCAGTGTAATTTGTCGATACAATATAATTATCACTCATCTGACCACTTACAACAAAGAACAGCGATTTGTTAAAACTTTTGTCAACCCTTCGAAACGCCAGATGAAAAGAATTTGTTCGTTGCTGTCCTAGATCAGGATTTCCCTGGATTAATGAAGTGGTATTACTGTTGTCAATAACGTCCTGCAATTGAGAAACTGTTGGAACTGATGAAGTTGATGATAAATTCAGATGTAGAAATTGTCCTTTGTCGATATTATAAAACATATCAAACTTTGGCAAAATCGAATTAAATGTTTTCATTGTTGCAATTTCCGAATCCTCACTATTTCCCGATAAAATAAGATACTGGTAATCGACACCCAAATTAAGATTTATTTTGTTTTTATTATACCTAAAACCAGCACCAGTTTTGTATTTATGAGTCTCGAAAGAATAATAGTCAGATAGCACAGTATCAGGTACCAAATCATAAAAATCAACCGATTTATTAAACACATTCTTATCTGACACCGACTTCGAAAACGAAGGACTAAAGTTTATTAACAACTGAGAGAATTCACCGATAGGTTCAGTATAAACGATGTTTGAATTCAGAGTATTTGAATAACTTAAAGATTCATTTTTTTGATCAACAAATACTGAATCGTCAGATATTTGCGAATAGTTTATTGCATTTTGTAATAAATACCCATTTTTATCAGAGTAATCAATTACCCCGTTTACCGATATTGTTCTACCAGTTTTTGAAAATTTATGACGATATACTAAAGAACTATTTGACGAAATTGCTGAGTATTTACGGCTGTTTATTGTTTCCGATCCTGAGCTGGGCAATGAGTTTACAGTAGAAACAGTACTTATTACCGAACCCGATCGTAAATTCTGCAGACTTAATCCCGGACTCAAAATTAATGAATTGCTACCATTTATCTTGTACTCTAATCTAACTTTGATTCTATGATTCAAATTATTACTCTCCGAACTTTGATCTTCAAGGTATTTATTAATATTATCATCCTGAAGCACATAATCTCGATCTGTTAAAGAATTAGTGTTGTTTTTGGTTTGATTGAAGAAATAACTTGCAGTAAAATTTAATTTTGAGGACCATGAATCAACAATATTAAGGCCATAAGAATTAATAGTATTTATACCGGAATTTTGACCAACAAAATAATTCGACATTGTATTTCCCTGAGAGATATCGTTATTCTCGGGAGGTCCTGGCACATTAGAATTTCCGCCACCCGCTGGCGGACCCCCTCTTCCTCCGGAAGAAGATGCGATTCCAATCATGTCCTGCATAGAAAAGTTTTGCTGATTCACATTGTTCGACAAACCAATAACCGATATGCGTAAGTCATCATGAAAATAATTAATATTTCCGCCAGCTGAGTATTTATTATCGGTCCCATATCCACCGTTAACTTTTCCAAACCAACCATCGTTCATCCCTTGCAATGTCTTTATATTAACCGTTTTGGTTGTTTCTCCGTCCCGAAAGCCAGTAAACTCTGCCATATCGCTCATTTTATCATAAACCTGAATTTTATCAATAATATCGGCAGGAATATTTTTAAAAGCTATACTTGCATCGTCACCAAAAAACTCTTTACCATCAACGTAAACTTTTTTAATTTCTTCGCCATGCGCTTTTACGACTCCATCTTCAACTGTTATCCCTGGCATTTTTGATATTAGATCTTCGGCAGTAGCATTAGCGTTTACTTTATAAGAATTTGCACTAAACTCTGTAGTGTCGCCAATAAGTTTCACAGCGGGATTTAATTCAGATATTTCAACCTCTCCTATTACTTTAACATCAGCAAAAAGAGTAATATTTCCCAAATCAATGGCAGAACCATTAAAAGAAAAATGCCGAGATTCGCTTTTATAACCTACATATGAAAAAGCTAAAGTAAAACTACCTTGTTGAGACAAAGGTAAAACAAATCTGCCCAGTGAATTTGTTGTCGTTCCTGTTACAAAAGTAGAATCTCGGCTGCTTAATACCACGTTAACTCCTACCAAAACATTATTATTCTCATCGCTAACAGTACCCAAAACCGAACTCTCTTGTGCAACCAAGACTATACTAAAAAAAATCAGTATAAAATAACAATTTAGGGTCAATAAGAATTTTCGCAAAAGTGGCATGTAAGCAATTTATTTCTGCCCAAAATTAAGACATGGAAAGTCTCGTGTCAAAAATAATAGACAGTATTGCATATTTTGACTTTGGACATGCTCTTTTTATCTGTGAATAACTAGTATTAACAAAATCGCCTACGAAACTCGCTACTTACAATAGAAGCTGCCGAGGCGATATTTAAGGATTCGGCATGCTGCTGACTTTGAGAGAATGGTGGAATAAATAATCGGCGATTGAGCAATCTTTCTACTTCGGCAGAAATTCCTTTTCCTTCGTTGCCTAGCACAAACATTCCTGCGTGCGATAAATCTGTTTTATAAATATTTTCTCCATCGAGAAAAGTACCATAACATGGCAATTTTGTTTGTAAAATGTATTGAGGAATAAAATCTAATAGATTTACATAATGAACTTTAACCCTTAAAAAAGCGCCCATAGTTGCCTGAATAACTTTTGGATTGTACAAATCGGCAGAGTTGTGAGAGCACACTAGATTCTCTATTCCAAACCAATCGCAAATCCTGATTAAAGTTCCAAGATTTCCCGGATCTTGAATTGAATCGGCTGCCATTGTTAGTTTTCCTTCAAAATTTTTAATCTGTATTTTGCATTCTGGAATTTCAACAACTGCTAAAACCGAAGGTGCTGTTTTAAGTGAGGATATCTTTTTAAAAGTCGTTTCGGGAGTAAAATAAACCTCAAAATCTCCTAATTTAATATCAGAGCTCTTATCAGAATTGTAAATTAGATATTTGATTTTTAAACCAGAATGCAAAACTTCATCAACGATCTTGTGTCCTTCGGCAACAAACAAATTATGTTCATCCCTAAATTTCTTTAACGATAAAGAACTTATCAAACTTATTTTTGCTTTCGATAATTCTTGCATCATTCAACGGTTATATATGGATTTAACTTATCATAAAATTCTTTGCTTATCGCCTTTTGCTTTAGCAACTCATCAAATGATTTGATTTTACCTGCAAAGTTTCTGTAATTCAAAATGTTCTTTGCATTCTCTTTCGAAACATACGGATGATAAACCAAATCTTTATATTCGGCAGTGTTAATATTGACTTTTCTTATTTCTATTTCGTCAAGCACAAGATTTGGTTTGATACTTTCGAACAGCTCGTCGGTCATACCATAAACTTCGCGGATCTGCTCAATGCTGATAAATCCTCCAAGTCGTGTTCGATATTCGACAATTCGTTTCGAATAAGCAGGGCCAATGCCAGATAATTGTTGAAAATCAGCCTCGGTTGCGGAATTTATTTCTACTATTACATTCGATTTTTTTTGAGTATTTGTTTGTGCTAATGTTTCTGGATTAATTGCAATAAAAGGCTCTAATTTCGA
>JAQVGK010000394.1 GCA_028696755.1 Bacteroidales bacterium
CCCAAAATATGCAATTGCAAAGAACACAATTCCGATTAGTGTTTTATTATCTGTAAGGTCGTAACCGAATGGAAAGCCAGTCCAGAAATGGCCAAAAGCATATTTCTGAATTATCGGGCCAAAGATTAGTCCGCCTAAAATCAAGAAATAAAACGAAAGCTTTAGATATTTTTTATATCGTTTGTCCTTAAATAAAACCAAAATTCCTGTAAGATTCGAGAAAAGCATTGCCACAAACATGAACAAAATGTGAGGAATCATAAACCATGCTGGAACATCGCCTTTAAATCTGATTACAACGGGTTTACCATCTGCGACTGCAATTTCTTTTTCTCCTTCGAATAGAATAAGTTTATACTCTATCTTTCCAGCAGCTGGCTGTTCGGGCAAAATCGCATAAATCGAATTACCTTCGCTAATAAGTTCTTTCTCTTGCCATTCCATGTCGGTTGGGTAGGGGCGGTAAACAATTTTTCCATTCAGTCCTGATGGAACATCTTTAAGCTCTATTCTACATTCTTCTCCAATGGTTTGACTACGTTTAAGTTTAAATTTGTACTCTCCTTTAGAAGTTTCAATTTTAAATTTTTTGGGATAGGTTGGACCAGTAGAGCGCTGAAATACTGCCGCTGCAAGAGTTATTAAGATAGCCAACGACCAAATTGCAAAGTTTTTCATTTTATAAAATTATAGTTGAATTATTAAAACAATCATCTCTCCATTTCTGTCAACATCAACAATCACCTGTTCGCCAGGATTAAGCTGCCCAAGTCTGTACATATATTCCTGAATGTCGTTTACAGGATTGCCATTAATTGACTTTATGATATCTCCATTTTGCATTCCGGCCAATGCTGCTGGTTTTCCAGGGCTAACAACATCGGCACGTAAACCAGCAATATCTGTAGCTGCAAAATCCGGCATCAAACCAAAACTCACTTTCCGTTTTCCACCATGGCGTGCTTCGGTAGAATTCTTTGGACCAGATTCTTGAAAACTTAAACGATTTTTTAAATTGTCAATTCCTAAAATCAGATCGTAGGTGTACGCTGTAATATCCGACATTGCCGTATAGTTTAGTTTTTCTGGGCTATCACTGGGAGTATGATAATCGCTGTGTGCGCCTGTAGAAATAAAGAAAACAGGAACATTTTTGGCATAAAACGAGGCATGGTCGGATGGCCCGTATCCCTCAGGACTTAACACCAACTTAAAACCATAATTTTTATTTATGGCATTCAAAATACTGTCGGATTGAATAGATGTCCCAACTCCTCCGATTTGTAAGGATTTGTCGGTTTTTAATCTTCCCAACATATCCAAATTTATCATTGCAGTAGCTTTGCTTATTTGCTCTTCGTATGATTTAACATAAAATTCTGATCCAAGCAATCCTCTTTCTTCGGCACCAAATGCGACAAAAACAATATCCCTATTAAGTTTTTCCGAATTTTTTGATGTTGCTTCAATTAGTTCAAGCAAAACTGCAACACCTGAAGCATTGTCATCTGCGCCAAAATGAACAGCAACAGTGTCTTGTCGACGACTGCTACTTCCATTTCCACCCAGTCCCAAATGATCATAATGTGCTCCAATAAAAATTAGCTCATCAAGTTTTGATTTGTTTTTCGTCTTAACAATTCCAATTATGTTGTGAGTAATTACTTCAACTTGCAAAATTTCGGTTTTAGCAGTTATAATATTATCCGAGAATGCAATTTTGTCCGAATTCAAAAAGTCATTATCAGATTGTACAAGTTGAAATAGTTTTGCGGAGGTTTCCCTGCTAATATGAAATACTGGAATTGTCATTTTGCCCAAGTTTTCGTTTGCAACAACCAAATTATCTTGTGAAAAATCTGGTAAAATCGATACAAAAATTACCCCAGCAGCACCAGCATCGGCAAGCATTTGCGCTTTGTCGCGATCTGTGTCTCCATTAGCAGTCATTTGAGATGCTCGTGGAGTTATTACCCATTTCGATTTTATCGCTAACGAATCCGCAGCAGTGAACACATGCTGTTTCCCAACAAAAACCAAAGAAGTACTAAGATGTGTTGAAGCCGAATATCCGTAAACACTAAAATCCTTTCCAAAAATCAAGTCCGCATCGTTAATTGTCATAATGTTGACCCCAGCCTTAACACCAATACTAATCTTAAAATCTTGCAGAATTACTTCGTCAGCTCCGTTAGCCTTCATCTCATTAACAATATAATTTGCTGAGAGAGAATCTCCAGTACTTCCAGGAAATCTACCACCATATTGCTCAGAAGCTAATGTTGAAACATGTGTTTCGATATCGTCGGAGCTAATTTCAATATTCTGTGAAAACGCTATTGAATTAAGTAGTAGCAAAACCGAAACAGAAAAGAGAATTTTTAACAAGTGCATTTTTATAAACTTAAGAATGTTTAACAAAATTAGTTGAATTTGGTTTATTAAAAACAAAAAATACTATTTTTGAATTTTTTCAAATTGATTTTATGAATAGACTTTTACTTTTATCAATAAGTTTGATATTTTCTGTTGCAGTATTTGCTCAAACTGCTGGCCAGATGAGTTTTACAGTTACAACGAGTAATGCTGGAGGGAATTATGCTCCTAAAAACATTGTTGCAGTATGGGTTACCGATAATTCGGGCAACTTTATTAAAACTATATATGCTTATACTGGCGCTTGGAAAATTCATTTGAATACGTGGGAAGCCGCATCTAGTTTTAACGTTACTGATGCCACAACTGGTGCTACATATACTAGTCATACAACTAGATCATACACATGGAATGGCAAAAATACATCTGGTAGTATTGTTCCTGATGGTACTTATAAGTTGTGGATAGAGCTCACAGATAAAAATGCAACAGGTAGGTTTACATCAATAAGTTTTGTTAAAGGAACGTCGTCACAAAGCCTTACTCCGGCCAATGTGCCTAGTTTTTCGTCAATGAGTCTGTCATGGGCTCCAGACCTTACTGCAGTTTCGGTAAGCAGTAAACAAGCAGACTATTCTGTTTTTCCTAATCCAACTACTGGTGTTTTTGAAATTTCTGGTGATGCGATTCAATCTGTCGAAATATTGAACATAACCGGAAGCTCTATTAGAAGACAAAAAGAAGCTAGTTGCGACATCAGCGATTTGCCCGCTGGAGTTTATTTTGTAAAGATAAAATACCAGGGAGGATCGGTTACAAGAAAATTGTTTAAGAATTAAAAATCTTAGATTCGACATTCTATTAAACAATAGTTTTTGGTATGTATTTAGCTGGTTGTAGGAACAATAATATAAAAAGGCTATGAATTAAATTGGGCATTTCGGCTTCGCTCAATACATCGCATGGTGCATGGAGCATGGGGCTTAAATTGTAGAGAGAATAGCATGTGGGTTAATAAAAACATTATGGTAAAATGTTATAATTAGCAGAGTTTTAACCTCAGCACCACTTGCCCCATGCCCCATGCCCCATGCCCCATGCCCAGAATGAAAATTAAATTGGCACCTAAATAATTATAGTTTTTGATTATTCAAGTGGAACTATAATCAATTCCCTAACTTAACAAATCTTTAAGATTTATCTTCCTTTATCTGTTTGTGATTTAATTTCACTGATTATTTTTGTTGAAAATTATGAGAATGCAAAGTTTTACCCAAAGACTGACGTTTATAATTGTTATGATATTGATTTTTAAGTCGGTAGCATTTTCGCAATATACAACCCAAGCTCTTCGAGTTTCTGAAAAAATAAAACCTGATGGGGTTTTGTCGGAACCAGCATGGCAACAGGCTAAGGATGCGTCTGATTTTATTGGATTTTATCCTGTTTTTGGAAATTTGCCTGCGCAAAAAACTGTGGTAAAAGTATTGTACGACAATCATTCGATTTACTTTGCTGCCATTATGTACGATAACGTTCCCGATAGCATTTATACCGAGTTTACCGAGAGAGATAAAGACAATGGCAATGTTGATTATTTTGGAATAAGCTTG
>JAQVGK010000395.1 GCA_028696755.1 Bacteroidales bacterium
CTACGGAATGAAAATCTGAAAACCTAATCGAAAACTTAGCTCACCTTGATTTCCTACCGAATTATTATAAAATGATTGTTCGTAAAAAACACCCCCTTCAAAAGCAACATTCTTGTTCAGAAAATAAGAATAGCCAATCCCGGGTGCAATTGCAAAGCGATTCATTTTACTTCTATAATTATTTATATCCTGATAATCGGTAAAGATTTGTGAGAACTGAACCGAAGCAAACAAACCGTTCTTCAGATAGTATCGAACAAATGGACTATAACCATAAGAATAATTATGGATTTGGCTCATTTTAAAAATTGAAACCGGTAATTCAATTCCGACAGC
Organism: Bacteroidales bacterium; assembly: GCA_028696755.1. The sequence goes on from JAQVGK010000395.1 coordinate 337, forward strand.
TAATTGATTTGCCACAAAATAACCAAAAGATGGAGATGCATTAAATTGAAAATTGGTTAAGTGAATTGAAAGTGTTGAATGTTTAATTGCGCCGCCAATCATCATATTTCCTTTTGTGATAGGCTTTTCGATTTGAGATGAAGCGCCAACTGCGACAAGCATTAGTGCTGCGAACAATAATTTTTTCATAGACATAGAATTTGGTTTTTAATTTAACATAAACTATATTAACTATAAAAGAACAATTTTATTATGTGTAAAAATAAAAAAACCGCCAAAAAATTTGGCGGCAAAAAACCAAAAATGTTAATCATTCAGCTCATGGTTGAGGGCTTTGGTTTTTATAGCTTAATGAATTTGCTGGTGCTAACACCATTATCAGATTTTAGCACACAAATCCACACTCCATCGTTCAAACAGGAGATGTCAGCCTTGTACTCATCCTCATTAATATTATCGACAGAAAAAACTAGTTTACCCTGAGAGTTATAAATTTTAACCCATTGAATGTTTGAAGCATTTAAATTAAGATATTCACTGGCTGGATTTGGAAAAAGATTAACCAAATGATTTTCGACCTCATCAAGAATTGATGAAGGAAGTTCGGCTACGTTATTATACAATATACTCGCTTTCTCGCCACACAAGTAAATATTATTTGATGGAGCCATGCACATTCCATAAATTGCTCGTGTAGTAATACCATCGACTTGTTGCCACGAATCACCACTATCAACGGTTCGAAAAATTGTTCCAAAAGTTCCTGCCATATAAGCAGTATCATCATCCGCAAACATCAAATCGTAAAAGTGATTACTATTTCCAGTAGGAACATTTATCCAATTTTGCCCAGCGTTATTACTGCGAATTAGCTTACCATTACTTCCACAAGCAAATATTGTATCTGCATTATAGTATTTTAAAGTGTAGATACTTGCAGTAATTCCACTTTCGACAGATGTCCAGCTATCACCAGCATCTGCTGTAAGTAAAACTGTTCCATTAAACCCAGCAGCAATTCCGTTTTGAGAATCGACAAAATCAATAGAATACAACCATGAAGTTGTATTTGATGTAAGCGACGACCAGCTTTGTCCGCCATCAATAGTTTTTAAAATTACACCTCCTGAGCCAACGACAAATCCGGTATTTCCATCAACAAATTCTATCGAAAGAAGATTTGCAGTAACACCAGATTCAACCTACTGCCAAGTCTGTCCCTTATCGTTTGTTTTAATTATCTTTCCACTATATGCACATGCAAAAGCAACATTTTCATCTATAATGAAAATATCCTTAATATCGCTTGTAATGGATGTTGATGATTCTGTCCAACTAAGCCCTTGGTTCTCAGAGTAAAATACTTTTCCACCTTGTCCAACACACACAGCATTATCGTAATCGAAAAAAGCAATGTCTTCAAGAGTATAAGTTCCTATGTAGTTTGTTGTGTAGTTCACCCAAGTCTGGCCATTATCATTGCTAAAATAAATACCCGCATCAGCTCCAACAGATATAATATTTCCATTAGTAAAAACATTGATAGCTCTTAGAGAAAACTCTGTTTCTGGTTCTAGCACATCCCATGATGATCCTCCATTTTGAGTAAAATAAACGTCACCGTTTTCGCCTGCGAGATATCCAGTTTGCGAATCGGTAAAAGCCATACAATAAAAATAATCAGTACTACCAGTAGAAAGCATTTGCCAATTTGCACCGCCATCAGTAGTTTTCGCAAAAGCACCATAGTCACCGGCCATATATCCAACATTTTCGTTGGCAAACCAAAGACAATTGAAATTATCGGCAACAATCATATTTATTTCGGTCCACGATTCACCTCCATCAACAGTTTTGTAGCAGTAGCCATTTGTACACGAAGCGTATCCCACATTTGCTGTTGGAAAATGAATTGCAGTTACATCATCATCACCATTATAAACACTAGTCCAAGTTTCGCCACCATCGAGAGTCATTGCAATTTGACCGTAGTCAGCTGATACAAAACCTTTAAGGTTATCCAGAAAATAAATATCTGATAAATCATCAGTACCAAAAGGAGAGTCTATATCAGTCCAATTAACTCCACCATCATCGGTAAAGGCAATTTCACCATTTATTCCACAAACCCACCCGTTTTGTTCATCGTTAAACCACATAGCTTTTGGGTAAGCGACTCCAGTTCTGCCAACAATAGTCCAGTTTAATCCGGAGTTTTCAGTTTTCAGAACCAGAGAAGTTGAACTAATTGCATAACCAATGTAATCATCAACAAAAGTCATATCGGCATAGCCATCCCCCTGTGGAGAGGGATTAAGCCATTGCCATTGAGAAAACACATTTAGTGATAAAATCAAACCAATACAAATAAATAATATTTTCATAGTTTTAGTTTTTAATAACTTTTACAGTTTCGTCACCAGCTTTTATAATATACATTCCCGAAGGTAAATGTTGCATATCGAAGCTGTTTACTGTCGACACTTTTTGCAAAGAGATAACTTTTCCATCTAATGACATCAGACCAATTTCGCTATAATCACAATCGGCTGTATTTTCGATATAAATTATTCCTGTTGAAGGATTTGGATAAACAGAAATCCTAGAAATCAGATTTGAATCAACAGCAGAAATTAAAACATACTCACCAAAAATCACATAATCGCCCCCCCAATCCATTGTAATAACTTGTGATTCTGGAGTTGTATAACCAGTAACATCCGAAAATTCTACCGTAATTTCTTGAGGAACTTCCCAAAAGCCATCGCCATTTGAATGCCAATCTGCTCCACCATTGTATGACCATTGAGCTTCGGCAACAACTTCTGCTGGCTCTACACCAACTTGCAGCCAACAATACGGAATTTCTTTGTGTCCCATATCAACAGCATTTCCGCGCAATCTAGGGTAGCCACTAAAATCGGAAATAACATCGGTTAACAATTCAATCTCATTATATATCTCAGAATATCCGGCATCTATACCAGGCCAGTTATTGTTTAATGCGGTCTCAAAATCCCACCAATAGTCATTAAAATCGATATTTCCACCATCATCAGTACCAAGATCGGTATTCCAGCCAGCACCGCTTCCGCCACAATCTTCAATCATCGAATTTTTAACAAGAAGAGTTGAACCACTCACGGCATAAACTTGTTCTCCATTGTCGGCAGAACCAGCATATAAAACAGAGTTATAAATATCGAGGCTTCCACTTGCTCTTACAAAGATATGTCCTCCCATTGCACCTGCATCCTGCGCATAATTAGACCCAAAAGTACTATTAACAATCGTTGTTGTTCCAGACAAATCGATAGCACCACCACTTACAGCAGCAATATTTTCGGCAAAATAACAATTTACAATCAACAGTGCGTCAACATTTGATTCTACGAAAAAAGCTCCTCCAGAACCCGAATCGTTAGCTCTATTTTCGGTAAATGTGCAAGAATTAAACAGATTTGTTCCTGTTCCAGCAACATTTACGCCACCACCTAAGCCATAGGCATAATTATCTGAGATATTGCAATTATTAAACTTCGCAGATGAATTATGTAAAGCAATTCCACCACCCTGATTATCAGAGTTTCCACTGTCGATACTACAATCATCGAATTCCGCCTCACTATTTTCGACATATACATTAGCACCG
>JAQVGK010000396.1 GCA_028696755.1 Bacteroidales bacterium
TGTAACTTTTTTCATCAAGGAAAAAAGTTTGGGGTAAAAAAAGACTGAATTTGTTAGCTTTTGACCAGCTATTATTTATTTGAAATAGTTCACAAGAACTGCCTTAGTGCGGTAAAAACATTTGTTATTAATTGCATGTTGCTGATATTCAGACACTTGCGATTGTAATAAAATTCAATGTGACAAGTCGGGAAAAAACAAAAACTCCGCCATTTTTGACGGAGCTTCGCATTAAAAACCTCAATTACTCACTATTTTGAAAAGTTTACCCGGCATTTATTTGTTAACTATAAAGGAAGATTTGTAAATGAGTACAGAATTTGCTGATACTTGCACCTGACTTGTCCCAATTAGTGCGTTATTTTTTTTAAAATCAGGAGTACAAAGCGACAAAACAGGATTCATTGCTCCGCGGGAGGGCCGGGCAAAACGGCGGGCAGCTCAAGCGGTGAGAGCGAAACAATTAGAATTGTGTCGAGCCGACATGTCGTTTTCTAAAACAAATATTTGAGTACTGGCCAAAGGTGCTTGGCATTTGTTTTAGGCCAAGGTCGACATACAATTCTTTTGTTTCGTCTCGAGGTGCGTTGGGTAGCTTCGTTTTGCCTTGATTTTTTTGTAACTTTTTTCATCAAGGAAAAAAGTTTGGGGTAAAAAAAGACTGAATTTGTTAGCTTTTGACCAGCTATTATTTATTTGAAATAGTTCACAAGAACTGCCTTAGTGCGGTAAAAACATTTGTTACTAATAGCATGTTGCTGATATTCAGACACTTGCGATTGTAATAAAATTCATTGGGACAAGTCGGGAAAAAGCAAAAACTCCGCCATTTTTGACGGAGCTTCGCATTAAAAAACCTCAATTACTCACTATTATGAAAAATTTACCCGGCATTTATTTGTTAACGATAAAGGATGATTTATAAACAAGCTCGGATTTTGCCGATACTTGCATGTAGTACATTCCGTTATCAAGATCTTGCAAGTTTATTTGAGCTTCGTTTCCGAACTCGTTGTTTTCGTGTGTAGATGATATTAAAAGTTTGCCTGATGCATTAAAGATGTTTACTGTGATTTCTGATGATGAGCTTGCAACAAAGTAGTTTACGTTAATGTATTCTGAAGCTGGATTTGGGTAAAGCGTTACTTGTGTTTGGGTAAGCATGATGTTAACACTTACAATCTCAAATTCTTCGTAGCGACCATCAAAATCGGTTTGTCTAAGTTTGTAGTATGATGTTCCATTTACTGGATTATTATCAATAAAATTATAGTTTTTAACGATATTGCTGTTGCCAGCACCTTCAATTCTTGAAACTTCTTCCCAATTTTCGCCATCTATACTACGATAAATTGTGAAATAGTCGTTGTTCTTTTCGCTTGCAGTTGCCCATGTTAGTTCAATATTGTTTTCTTTTTCTTCAGCATTAAAGTAAAGCAAATCTACTGGTAGAATTCCAAAGATAGGAGCAGTAGAGTTTGTATAGCCTGCAATTTGACCCCCATTTAACGAAGTGTTTGTTCCATCAAAACCATTTCCTGTTAAGTCGTTTACTACATTACCAGTATTTTCATCAAATCTGTAATAAGCTACCAAACCATCTTCTGTTCCCATTAAAAGATTGTTCATTATTTCGTTTATTCTTTCTTCGCTTAAAGCCTGATTCCAGATCGAAACTTCGTCGAGTTGGCCGTTGATAGCTCTGTAGTTATTGTTAGATTGTGCCCAAGATGCCATGGTAAGAATGTAATCTGATTGCAATGGATATACAATACCAGTTTTGTTTTGAGTGTTTTCCAATACTCCATTTACGTATAACATCATCCTCGAACCATCATAAACAGCTGCAATATGATACCATGTTTCTGCAATTGGTGTTGTGTTACTAAAGATCATATTTCTTGAGAACTGATTATTGCTGCCTAAGGTTGCTAATGCAAACTCGAACTTTGAATTGTTACTATTGTGCTGTAACCAAAATTGGCCGCGATCTGATTGTGATGTTGAATTTATGGTAACCATGTTTGCCCATTTGTTTCCAGTTGCTGGATCGATACTCCACTTTACCCAAAACATAATAGTCATTTTGTCGGTCAAGCCAAAATCTGCATTGCCAACATTTACGTTTGTTGTTCCATCATGATTTAGGGTGTTGCCTGCTAAATTAGCCTGTGAAAAAACGTTTAAGCTAATCAACCCTGCAATTATTGTTATGTAAATTCTTGTTTTCATTTTCGTAACTTTTAGTTTCTGAGTCAAAATTACGATGAGATTTGCTGATAATAATAGCACAATCAGAATTCGGCGGTATGTTTTCAGAAATCGGTAGAGAAAAATCAGAATTCGGTAAACTACTTTTTGATAAAATCCAGACTTGTTTTGTTAAATTCCGCAAAATGCGTCTCCATAAGGCTATGTCCTGCGTTTTCGACGATAATAACAGATATGATTGGCAATTTGTCGGTAATCGGTTTTATTCTTTCGTAAGGAACCCAAGTGTCTTTTGTTCCGAAAAAAGCAATGGATTCTGTTTTAAAATTCATCCCATCAACTACCTGTGTGGGATTGGATTTAGAAAATGATCTTAAAAATGCTCGTGTAAAACCATCGTTGTTAAGTGCAAGATAATATTGATTAGCCACAGTGTCGGATAATTCTCCTGCAAATGATGATTCGAGAATTTTTTTTATCTTTTTGGGTCGTAAAAAATAATATTCTCCCATCACAGTCATTATTCTTTCTACTGGTGAAAAAGCACTTAATCGCTGCGAAAAACTTCGGCCTGGCTCTATTTTATTAAATAATGCTGGCGCAACAAAAATCACTTTCGATGTTCGCTCTGGTTTTAATATTGCCATACATTGGGCAATTCCACCACCCATAGAATGACCAATTAAAATCCATTTAGTATCCCTATTAAATCGGATTGCAAATTTCCATATCAAGCGTGCTATATTATCGGTCGAATAATTAAAATCTTCATTTTTTCCACTATAACCATAAGGTGGAATGTCAACAGCAACAACATTATAACCCGAATCGCAAAAAACTTGTGCATTATTAACCCACGAATAAGTTGAGCCTCCCATCCCATGTAACATAAGAATCCATTTGTCGGAGTTTACACTGTCTTGATTTTTCCAAACCCGATAATGAAGCTCGATGTCGTTACAAATTGTAAATTCGCTATTGTCGAATGGCTTTATATTATTAAGCTTTCCAGCTTTTGATACTGGAATTAGAAAGGGGATAGTGAATGTGAGAAACAATATTGTCGTTAAACTTATTGTTGTCCAGCGCAATATTTTTTTAAGTTTCTTATTCATTTGTTTTCTTAATAAGTTAAAATTAGGCGATTTTTGTTGAGGAATTTCAAACTCCTAGCCCCTCAAAATAATCTTCTTTACACTTTTCTTAACCATCAAAACCATTGCTAATACTACGACAATAATGAATCCAGATCCTGGTAAAATCACATTTGTTAAAATATGTGTTGTGTTTTCGTAACCTAGTAATATTAGATTTGAGGTGTAGAAATCTCTAAAAAAATACAATGGGATCATCGAAATAGCAAAGGTTACAGCAAATAGTGCAACAACCATTATGCGATATGGCAAAGAGATTTCGTTAAGTGTATAACCAAGCATGCTCAATTTGCCAATGTTTTCGTTGTTGCGGTGTAATAACAGTTGAATAGAAATTACCATTAGCGAAAATGCTAAAAGAATAATGATTAGTCCGATTATTAAAACTATTGTGGTTGTTATTTTTAGGAATGCTAGTGCTTTACTATTGCTCAGCTCCGATTTATTTAGGTCGTAATTGTGGTCTTCGATGTATTTAAACAAATCGGGACTTGATGGGTCTTTTGCAATTATTATTATTCGTCCAGGCTGTGGATCGGGATCTTCACCGAAATTTTGATTCCCCCAATCTACAAATGACTTTGGAACAAGAATGGTATTTATTCTTTCGGAAAATCCAACT
>JAQVGK010000397.1 GCA_028696755.1 Bacteroidales bacterium
GATCAAGCAAGAAAGTTTGAATAAAAAATTTTAAGAAAAAGATTGATTTTTTAATAAAATGCTTAACTAAACGACATTGAATTATAATAACTAAAATTGCATTTCGGCAATTCGGTAAACTCAGCGCATCGCAGTGCAGGCAAGTGTTACAGTGAGTTTGTCTAACTGCTAAATACGGTGCATGGAGCATGGAGTTCACATTGTAAAGAAAATGACTTTTGTGCCAAAAGTACATGGTGCAAAGTTTATGAATGCAGTATGTAAAACATCTGCATCAATAGCCCCATGCCCCATGCGCCATGCTCCATGCGTCGTATCGAGCGAAGTCGAAATGCAAAAAAAGCAAATATTATTAAAATTGGCATCTAAATATTAAAGAAATTTGTAAATTTGTAAACAATCAAAACAACAACTATGAAGCTAACAAGAATTAAATCATCAGTTTATAAAAAAGTATTAGGCGTTTTTGGTGCAGCCGGATTTTTAGTAACTTTTCAGGCATGTTACGGTACTCCACAAAATTATATTAGTGTTGATGGAAGAATCACAGATAAAGACACATCTGTTGGTGTCGGAGGTCTACAAGTAAGCATCGTTTCTGATAGCGATTCTCTTACAGTTGTTACCGATTCGGCTGGAAATTTTTATACTGGCATGATTTCGCAGAACAATAAGCTCAATATTTCGGTGATTGATACTGATGGTGAAGCTAATGGCTCTTACATTGATATGGACACTTCGGTTGATTACGAAGATCAAATGATAGAGCTGGAAGTTAAACGCGAAAGTTAATGGGAATTCCATTCAAACAAAAACTTGTAAGGCGAGTTTTTTCAAAATATACAGCCACACAAGCCCAAATTCATAATCTTAGTTACTTATTCTGGGAATGTACTCTACGTTGCAATCTTAATTGCTTGCATTGCGGCAGCGATTGCAAAAAGGAGAGCTCTGTTAAAGATATGCCCATTGCCGATTTTGTTGAAGTATTGAAAAATATTAAGACAAAATATAAACCAGGCGAGGTAATGATTGTGCTCACAGGAGGCGAACCATTGATGCGCAAAGATCTGGAAGATTGTGGCCAACAAATTTCAGAACTTGGATATCCATGGGGAATGGTTAGCAATGGACTTATGTTAACCGAAGAGAGATTTCGAAATCTTGTAAAATCTGGTCTGCGCGCTATAACAGTTAGCATGGATGGTTTGGAAGAGAATCACAATTGGCTTCGCGGCAGTAACAAATCGTATCAAGGCGTTGAGAAAGCTTTAGAAATAATTGCATCTAACCACGATGTTGTGCACGATGTTGTTACCTGTGTCAATAAAAGAAACATAAAGGAACTAGAAGCTATTCGTCAATACCTTATTAATAAAGGTGTAAAAGCATGGCGTCTTTTTACAATTGCACCGATTGGACGAGCCATTGATTACGAAGATTTACATCTCAACGCTGAGGAGATTCGTTATTTGTTTGATTATATACGAAAGTGTAGATATAGCGACAATATAAAGGTTTCGTTTAGTTGCGAGGCTTATGCTGGTGACTACGACCACGAAATTCGCGACGGACTATTTTTTTGTAGAGCCGGAATTAATATAGGTTCTGTATTAGCCGACGGTTCGGTATCTGCATGCCCAAACAACAATCGTAGTTTTGTACAGGGCAATATTTACGAGAATAATTTTCTAACAATTTGGGAAAATCAATTTGACTCGATGCGCAACCGCAAGTGGATGAAAAACGGCATTTGCTCGAGCTGCAAAGATTATAAATACTGCAACGGCGGAGCAATGCACCTGCGCGAATGTGTTGGCGGCGAGGTTTTGACTTGTTTGACCCAAATTAAGCATTAGAAGTTTTAAAAGAACGAACTAATGCTTTAGCTGGGTTAAACCCACGATTGCGCATACAAAAAACTTTAAGGATTAGCATTTGTTTAATAAGGCATGATCGGGGTTTGAATTTGAAAATGAGAGAGGGGTAAGTCTGTTTTGTGCCAGACAAATCATTTTTATTATCGGAGAAAATATTTACCCGGCTTTTTAAGTTTTGAAATATATAAGTACAATTACATTTGCTCTTAAATTATTTACACCCTTGAAAATCAGCCACTTAGCACAATTTTATAAACTATTTGCAAATAATTTTACAAATTTAACGATAATTTCGTTTGCACTTCAAATTTATTGATTAAATTGCGTTCTGTTTTGTATAAACAAAACAGTTTGTTGAAAAATTAAGCATATATATATATATATATATATATCGCTAATGAGCGGTAATTGAAAGGGGGAGAATGGCGATGTTTTATTTGCAATAAATTGAATTGAGTATTGTTAGATTTAATAAGATTTGATATGAAATGATTAATGAAACTTATAGTGTTTAAAGTTGATGAAATCTAATTGATAAAATAAAAAAAACCGGGCAGCACTGGTGCGTAAAACTGTTTGACGGCAGACTGCACCTTTGCTAACCCGGAAGTGTTTTACTTAAAAACAGTGCAAAATTACCTAGAATTTGATAACGGCTATCCCGAAGGATTTTATATAATCAAAATACAGAGTAACAAAATGGTTTACACGGGTAAACTGAGTGTTAAACATTAAAAATAAATAAGTAAAAAATGAAAAAACAAATTTTAGTAGTAACTATTTTAAGTGTTTTGTTATGCACTTTTGTTACGTCACAGGAATCTATTGTGTTCGATAAAAGATATTTCTTTGACAATGGAGGTATATTGACTTGTGGAAAACAAACAAATGATGCTGGATATGTTGCAGTAGGTTATTACAGCCAATCAATGGTTGACGATTCTTACTTAATTATGAAGACAGATTCCGTTGGCAATATGGAATGGTACAATTACTTTGGAATGCAAGGTAGCAGGTTATGGGGTGTTGACATTACAATTGATGGCTATTATATTGCAGCAGGTGCTAATATGGACAATCCAGAATGGAAAGAAAGAGCTGTTTTAATTAAGTATAACCAATCAGGCGATACAATCTGGAAAAAAGAGTATTTAAGTCCCAACATCCCGGGCGATACTGCATTTTCTCAAACACATTTTTACGATTTAGTTTGTACTAATGATACGGCTATTGTTGCCGTTGGTGGGTGCTTTTATACAGATGGGCTATATCTGGATAGTGGAACTGACCCATTTATAGTTAAGACTGATTACAATGGAGATACTTTATGGACATGGCGAGCTTATATTTATGATCAATTGCATCCAGAATATGGAAATACAGTATATTTTTCGGCAGTTGCCGAAACAAACGAAGGAGACTATATTGCAGTTGGTTACTCTGATTATCCAATTGGGATGAAAACATTTTATGGACCAAATGGCGGAATAATGGCAAAGTTTTCAAAAAACGGAGAACTAATTTTTTTCAAAGATTTTCATGATGTGTCGCACACAATATTTAGCGATGTTGAGGTTGATTCTCAAGGGAATATTATTGTTTTTGGCGATAAAATAAATTATGAAGACGAAGATTCATTGGGAATAGAAAATGGTTTGGTGGTGAAGTTTGATACAGATGGTAATGTGCTGTTTTATAGGCTTATTTCATCAATAAAATCGGTAGTTGGCAGAGCTGGATGTATAACTAAAAATGATGAAATACTGTTTATAGGCTCGCTTATTCCTCCTGATGAATTAGATTGGTGGGAAGATACTTGGCTAATAAAATATACTGGTGATGGTGAAAAACTTTGGGAAAAGATTATAGGGGGCAAAGTGTCTTTAAATCTTCATCACAAGGTTGTGTTGACTATTGACAATGGGTTAGTACTTTTCGGTGGCTATGGAGAACTTAACCAAAATTTATATGGTTGGATTGTAAAAACCGATAGCCTTGGTAATGGCGTTTATGAACTCGGATGGCAAAACTCAATAAATCAAATTCAATTTATAAATGAGGTTAATGTATTTCCAAATCCTGCAAGCAATTATGTAACTATTGAA
>JAQVGK010000398.1 GCA_028696755.1 Bacteroidales bacterium
ACTCCGGCACCTACTGCAATAATTCTCGCAAGTGCGCCAATCAGCACGCAAACCACCAAAATGGATAGGTAAACAACGATATATTCAAAGTGCTTTGGGTTCATATTTTTTCTTGCTTTGTGTTAGAGATTGATTTTAGTTGAATTGCTTCGGCTGCTTTAAGCTTCTTCTCGTCCACAACCTTGGCGTAAATCTGCGTGGTTTTCACGCTGGTGTGTCCCAACATTTTGCTTACCGTGTAAATATCCGTTCCTTGGGCAAGTTGCAGAGTGGCGTAAGTGTGTCTAAATGAATGAAATGTAATTCTCCGATTGATGCCTGCCACTTTTATCCATCGTTCAAGTGGTTTGGAAATCCAGGCGGGGTCAGGGAGGTCTTCAAAAACGAAGTCATCGGGATTGCCTTCTCCTCCACAAAGTTCGTAGGCTTGTTTCGAAATTGGCATATATTCCACGCCTTTCGTTTTTTGCTGAGTGAAGTTTAGACGATAATTTTCTCCATCTTGTTGAATTTCCTACCATTTCAATTTTTGAATATCGCTGTGGCGAAGTCCCGTTAAAGCCGAAAAGAGTGCGGCGCGTTTAAGTACTTCTCGTTCGCAAGGCGTGGCGGCAAGTTTATTGAGTTCATCCGCTGTTAGGTATTCGCGGCGAGTTTCCTGCTCCTGAATGCCTTTAATCCTTGCCGATAAATCCGATGTGAAATATCCATCAACAAAAGCTTGTTTAAGCGCTGCTTTGAATATGGCGAAATAAGTTGACGCGGTGTTTTGCGAGATTGTTCCTTTTCTGTTTCCACCGCAAGGAGCGGTCAGCAGATAGCGTTTATATTCTTCGGCAAATCGGTTGTCAATCTGCGAAAAGAGGAGCGTGTCGCCTGCAAATTGTTTTAAGAAAACGATAGCTCGCTTCCAGTTAATTTGAATAGACTGCGAACTGTTGGTGTGCCGTTTGACGGCTGCTTTCCTGAAATATTCGATAAAGTTTTGTTGCAATCGTTCTTGCTGTTCGGCTTGCGCGCTTTCGGTATCGCTGTACAGACCGACATTGTCGAACTCTTTTTGCCGGAGTTTCCTAACGCTGTCAGCATAAAGCATCGTTTCTTGGTCAATTTCACTTTTGCAGATAATTACACCGTTATCATCGCGTTTTGGTTTGTAAGTTTTTTCGCCGTCAGCCGTTGTGCGCGCAATTCTTTTCTTGTCCCAATCTACGGTTGTAACACTGCGATTGAGATATTCTCTTACACGTTGTGGCATTTCCTCTCCGGGTACGAAAACGGGGTAACTTTCAATATAGACATACCACTCTTTTCGATCTTCCGCTTTCCGAAGCCTGACGGTTACCTTTGGATGAGATAATTTTTTCATTATTTGATGCTTTTATCGTTTTAGAAATACGCTGTCAATCAGTTCTTTGGGAACATAAACATATTTTCCCACTTGCCGTTTTGGAATGCTGTTTCGTCTGATAACTTTGCTGACAGTACTGGGCGATACCCCGAATTTTTCGGAAACTTCGTTGATGGTGTAGCATTCCTTGTTATCATACTGCAATTTTATAGGCTTGTCTTTCGGCTCTTTCGGCAGTTCCACGGCGGTAAAAATGGCTTCCAAATGTTTTCGGCTCACTCTTGTTAATCGTTCTCCGAAGTTGTGAGCAGGGATTTTTCCAGCTTTAATAAGACGATGGACGGTGTTTTTAGAAATTCCAAAAAGGACTGTTGCTTCTGTAACAGAAATATATGGGCGAGTTTGAACTTCTGCAATTTTTGTTGCAGATAGTTCCAATATTGTTTGCTTGCGTTTCTCCTCTTCTGCTTTCCGTCTTCTTTCCTTTCCGGACTTATTCACACAGTAAGAACTACAAAAGCGAGTAACAACCGTTTTTGCTTCAAATGGCTTACCACAGTACTCGCATATTTTTGGTATTTTCAGTTTGCTAAATCCCATAATTTTATAACATCGGTTAGATTAACATCCAATAAGACTTAATAAGGTGCGATAAGGTGCGATAAGGTGCGTTAAGACCCACATACTCTCCCGTTAGCGCCCGGTACAAATATGGTACAAATGTAATACAAAAATCGATAAAAAAGCGCTAATTATTGATATTTTGTAAAAATAAAAAAATAGCGATAAGGCATTGTCTTACCGCTATTTACTGATTGTTTGTAATCGTTTATAATGTTAAATTATTTCACTTCTTCATAATCCACATCTTGCACGTCACCATTTTCTTTGTCATCGGATGATGGACCGGAGTTTCCGTCGGTTGTTCCGGCTCCTGGTTGTGCACCTGTGCTTTGTTGTTGCTCTTGAGTTGCTTTATACATCTCTTCGCTGGCAGCATGCCATGCAGTATTTATTTTTTCCATTGCTGCATCTATTGCCGAGATGTTTTTATTTTCATGAGCTTCTTTTAGTTCGCTAAGTGCAGATTCAATTGCAGATTTTTTGTCATTTGGAAGTTTATCGCCATATTCTTTTAATTGTTTTTCAGTTTGGAATATCATATTATCTGCACTATTTATTTTGTCGATTTCTTCCTTTTGACGTTTATCTGCTTCGGCATTAGCTTCTGCTTCAGCTTTCATACGTTTAATTTCTTCTTCTGATAAACCTGATGAAGCTTCAATCCTAATGTTTTGAGATTTACCCGTTCCTTTATCTTTAGCGGTTACGTTTAAAATACCATTAGCATCTATATCAAACGATACTTCAATTTGAGGAACGCCTCTTGGTGCAGGTGCAATTCCGTCTAAGTGGAATCTGCCAATGCTCTTGTTTTGAGCAGCCATTGGACGCTCTCCTTGTAGTACGTGTATTTCTACAGCAGGTTGATTATCTGCAGCTGTTGAGAATACTTCGGATTTACGAGTCGGGATAGTTGTGTTAGCATCTATTAACTTTGTAAATACACCGCCTAAAGTTTCAATTCCTAACGAAAGTGGGGTAACGTCCAATAATAGAACGTCATTTACTTCACCTGTTAAAACACCACCTTGAATAGCAGCCCCAATTGATACAACTTCGTCTGGGTTAACCCCTTTAGAAGGAACTCTGCCAAAGAAATCTTCAACTGTTTTTTGGATTGCCGGTATTCTGGTAGATCCACCAACTAAAATAACCTCGTTGATATCGCTTGTGCTTAAACCTGCATCAGCTAATGCCTTTTTACAAGGTTCAATAGTTCTACGAATTAAATCGTCAGCTAATTGCTCAAATTTAGCTCTTGTTAGAGTTTTTACCAAGTGTTTTGGCACTCCATCAATCGGCATAATATAAGGCAAGTTAATTTCAGTTTGACTCGAACTTGATAATTCAATTTTTGCCTTTTCTGCAGCTTCTTTTAAACGTTGCATAGCCATAGGATCTTTATGTAAATCCACGCCCTCATCTTTTTTAAACTCGTCAGCTAACCAGTCTATAATAACGTGATCAAAGTCGTCACCACCCAAGTGAGTATCACCATTAGTAGATTTTACTTCAAACACACCATCACCAAGCTCTAAAATAGAAATATCAAAAGTACCACCACCTAAGTCGAACACAGCGATCTTCATTTCTGTGTTTTTCTTATCTAAACCATATGCTAACGATGCAGCAGTAGGCTCGTTAATGATACGTTTAACATTTAAGCCTGCAATTTCACCGGCTTCTTTAGTTGCCTGACGTTGTGAGTCGCTAAAATATGCAGGAACTGTAATAACGGCCTCAGTAACTTCTTGACCTAAATAATCTTCAGCAGTTTTTTTCATCTTTTGAAGAATAATAGCAGAAATTTCTTGAGGTGTATATTTACGATCATCGATCAAAATTCTTGCAGTATCATTATTACCTTCAACAACTTTGTAAGGTAATCGTGAAATTTCGTTACCTAATTTGCTATAAGGCTCTCCCATTAATCTTTTAATAGAATAAATGGTTTTAGTTGGATTTGTAATTGCTTGACGTTTAGCAGGATC
>JAQVGK010000399.1 GCA_028696755.1 Bacteroidales bacterium
AATCTATAATTCTCTGTATATGTGTTAGTTAGCCTGGCGCACCCCATCTTTTTCGTTGCCATCGGCTCGAAGTATTATTATACATCTTCGCCTTGTCGCCTCAAAGCTGAGGCACGCCAGACTTTTTCAGCAGCCCCTAACTATTGCTTTTTCTTTCTAAACGAAAATCCAATTCCTGGTTCAATATAGTGAGCTTTAAAACCAAATGCTTTTAAAGTTAGGTTTACGAAAATGCGGTTACTAACATAATATCGTAACCCTATCCTGGTATAAAAATAGTCTCCAGGTCGTACTTTATTGTAATAATATACTCCTGCAAAAGTAACTAACTCAAGACGATTGTATATTAGCTGATGTCCAATGCTTATTCCATTTCGTAAAACATCACTTACTTTCTCATTATACACAATTAAAGTGTCCCAGTTTGTGTCAAAATAATAATGAAGGTTACTATTGTAGAAAATGTCATGCGAAATGCCAATTTTGCCAATTGGAGAATATTGAAAATTGTATCCCATTGCAATTGTGCTGCACGGGAATCCTCCGCCTCTTCCTTCGGGCTCACGTGAATATTCATCCGACAATGTATATGTGCCTTTTATCCAGAATTCATGTTTGCTGAGGTTCTCTCGGGAATATTCTCTGTAATTACTTTCAAAATCCTCGCTCATAACTTTACTAATGGAAAGTGAAAGGTAAAGTTGATTCAACCCCAAATTTGGCTTTCTTACTGAACCATTCGAATAATGCATCAATCCTGGCGTAAATCTTATATCCCAACCTTTTGGGCCAGTATGGTAGAAAAAGTTAAAGCCAAGATTGAAATAATAGCATAGATTTGTCCCTAATGCAATATTTTCTGGATTTGATATTTTATCGTATTTCTTTGTGAGATATGCTAAGCCCGAATATACTCTCATGTGAAATCCAAATTTGCCATAACTGATAAATGGAAACTCTGTAAAGGCATAAGCTGCAAAAGCATAGCCCACAACATTAGGATTTCCGGGATTCGTGTAACTTATTCCATAACCTTTAAACGGGAAGCCATACTTTCTGTTATATTCGGTATAATCTTGATGGCGAATTAGAAAATTAAGTTCTGCACCAGTACTGTATGTTTCAGCCAACGATTCCATCCCGATTCTATGTGGAGCAATTTTTCCAATGTGAGGTTTAAACTCAAGATACAAACTCTTTTGAGCAAATATTGAAACGCACAAACTTAGTAATATCGTAATCAGAACTAACTTTTTCATAGGCCAAATCTAATTCTGATTGCTGATTTGCGCGATAAATTTAGTAATTGAGCAGCCTTACCTTCTCTAATGGCAATTTCCAGTAATCCAAGCGAGTTAAATAAACAAACTATATGTCCGCTTTCTACTTGTTTGTATGATTGTGAAACAATATCAACTTTGTGCTTATTTGTGTTGATCAGTATTTCGTAATTAGTAGTCCCAATATATTCGTCAAAGATTTCTTTAGTGATATTTGTAATTGCATTTTGATACGAATCAATGTAAATAACCTCGCCATTTATCATTCCTGGCTCAATCTGACAATTCAACCCAATTGATCTTTTTACATCGTCAATCACTTCGCCTAATTCACTAATGTTACCATTCTTGGCAATGAATACAGCGATATCTGCAAATAAATTTAATTCTGTAAACGATGATCCTTCAAATGCAAATCCTGTTTCAACCAATACTGCCAGTTCGGGTTTGTCGTCGATGATAAAACCCATGCAGCCATTATTATTGCTAATAAAATACTGTGACTTGTGCTTTGTGATTAATAGTTGTCCTTCTTTTCCTGGTTCGCTATCTACTCCAATAATGTGAATGGTGCCTGCCGGAAACTTTTCGTAAACACCTCTTAAAACAAAAGCTGCTTGAAAAACAGAATAGTGTTCGATGTTATGACTAATATCCACAAATACAACATCTCGACACTTCGAAATTATCGAAGCTTTTACAGCTCCTGTATAGTAGTCGCTGTTTTGCCAATCGGTTGTAAATGTAATTATCGGTGCCAAATTCTAGTCTCTTTTTTAGTTTCCTTCGTTAATTATAAATCGGGTTTAAAATTACTAATAAGTTTGATTAGGCCGATTAAAACATCCAGAATTTTATTTTTTTGTTAAAAATTTATGAATAACTATCTGTATTTGATTGAAATAAATGCTTATAAAAAGCTTATTTTGCGCCATAAATTTTATGTCCGATGACAGAAAAGAGCATTCTTATAGATATTGAAGACCAGAATAAGTTTTATGGTGTGCGCGAAGCAAATTTTACCGAGTTGGTAAGGCATTTTCCGCGACTTAAAATTGTTGCACGTGGAGATATTGTAAAAGTTTCGGGTGATGACGAAGAAATCGAACGTTTCGAGACAAAACTGCAGGCACTGATTGCCCATTTCAATAAATTTCACCGACTTTGTCCAAATGATGTGAAAGAGATTCTTGGAAATGAAAACAATGTTACTGCTGGCTTTGATGATAATGGAGTGCTTTTATATAGTGTTCTTGGCAAGCCAATAAAAGCACGAACTAAAAATCAGAAAGTGCTTGTAGATGAATTTGCTAAGAACGACCTAATTTTTGCAATAGGACCAGCCGGAACAGGTAAAACTTATACCTCGATTGCACTTGCCGTGCAGGCTTTAAAGGAAATGCAGGTGAAGAAAATTATTCTATCCCGTCCTGCTGTCGAAGCTGGCGAGAATCTTGGATTTTTACCCGGTGATGTGCGCGAAAAACTCGATCCATATCTTCAACCACTTTACGATGCTCTGCTGGATATGATTCCGTTTAAAAAACTGGAAAAATATATGGAGGAAAAGGTTATTCAGATTGCTCCATTAGCATTCATGCGTGGACGTACGCTAAGCGATGCCTTTGTAATTCTAGATGAAGCTCAAAATGCGACATACACACAACTTAAAATGTTTTTAACACGTATGGGCGAAAATTCTAAATTTATTGTTACCGGCGACCTAACTCAAATCGATTTACCGCGAAAAAAAGATTCGGGACTTCCAACAGCAAGAGAAATTTTAGGTAATATCTCCGAAATTTCGTTTGTAGAGTTTGATAAAGGTGATATTATCCGACATAAAATTGTTGGTAAGATTGTAGAGGCTTATGAAATTAATGAAAAACAAAACAAATAAAATCTTATGAGTGCATTAACAAAGACAAATTTCAATTTTAAAAACCAAAAAGGTTTGTACGTTGGTAAAGTTAGAGACGTTTATAACATTAACGATGACACTTTAGTTATGGTAGTGTCCGACAGAATTTCGGCTTTTGATGTTGTATTGACAAAAGGAATTCCGTTTAAGGGACAGGTTCTTAACCAGATTGCATCAAAGTTTTTGGATGCAACTGCGGATATTGTTCCAAACTGGAAAATGGCCAATCCCGATCCTATGGTAACCGTTGGTCATCGTTGCGAATCTTTTCCAGTAGAGATGATTGTAAGAGCTTATCTTACTGGTTCGTCATGGCGTGAGTATAAAAATGGTGCACGCGAAATTTGCGGCGTTAAAATTCCAGATGGAATGAAAGAACATCAGGCTTTCGAAAAACCAATTCTAACTCCAACAACAAAAGCCGAACATGGTTTTCACGACGAAAATATTTCACGTGAGCAGATTATTTCGATGGGATTGGTTAGCGAAGAAGATTATCTGAAACTTGAGGAATACTCACTAAATCTTTTTGCTCGTGGTCAGGAAATCGCTAATAAAATGGGACTTATTTTAGTTGATACCAAGTATGAATTCGGAAAAAAAGATGGCAAAATTTATTTGATCGACGAAATTCATACTCCCGATTCATCGCGCTATTTTTATCTCGATACATATCAGGAGCGTTTCGATAATGGCGAAAATCAACGTCAGCTTTCAAAGGAATTTGTACGCGAATGGTTGATGGAGAATAATT
>JAQVGK010000400.1 GCA_028696755.1 Bacteroidales bacterium
TTTTTTGTTTTTTTGTTTTGCATCATAAAAATAAGTGAAAAAACTTTACTTACCAAACCCTGTTTAAAATACTTATAAACAGTGGTTTGGTGAGTTTTTATAACAATTAGTTTGCGGATTTAAGGCAGTATCTTAAAATTAGAATTCCCGAGCTGGATTCGTATTTTAAAAATTTAGCCGAAGAAAAGATTAATAATTAAGCTTCTTCGAATTCAAAAAAAATATTTATCTTGCAAAAAAAATAAGGCAAAGTTTTTGATAAGAATTGATGTCAAATTTTAAAACAAACTAACATGAAAAAGAAATTATTTATCCTAAGCTTATTATCAGTGATGTTATTTTTGGGTTCATCATCATTTGCACAAAAGGTTTACAGTTGCGAGTATAAAAGTGATGCCGACGTAAAAGTTTATGTTGCTCAATACAAAAGCGATGCAGATTTGGTAGTATACAAATGCAATTACTCAAGCGATGCATCTGGAAATCAAGGTCTTTGGTATTTCTGCAATTACAAGAGCGATGCTGATGTAAAAATCTATTTTTGTGATTATAAAAGCGATGCTGACTTGGTAATTTATTTTGCAGATTACAAATCGGATGCTGGTTGGAAAAATTCAGCTAAGCAACATTTAATGTATTAACCATTAAAAGTATTAACTATGAAAAACATTTTCAAAATTTTAGTTTTTGCACTTTTGGGAATTATCTCGTTAAATTTAAGTGCACAAAAAGTTTACTCGGTAAGTTCTAAATATGATGCCGATGTTAAAGTTTGGGTCGCCGATAGTAAATATGATGCCGACCTTGTGGTTTACAAGTGCGACTCTAAATACGACGCTACCGACAATAAAGGTTTGTGGTATTTTGTGGATTCAAAGTATGATGCCGATAAACTAATTTATTTCGTTGACTCTAAGTATGATGCGGATATAATCATTTATTTCGCTAGCAGTAAATACGATGCAGAGTGGCGAAATTCATCAAAAAAGCAATTATTCTACTAAATCTTCTAGCAATTAAACTTAAACGCTGGCATAAAATTATTTTAATCAGTATTGCTGTTATTACAGTGATACTGATTTCTTTTAATATGTGGTTCGAGTATTATCTTCGTAAAAGTCTTGAGAAGGAATTTAATAAATCACTTAATGCAGTTGTTACTATCGGTAATGTTGATATGAAATTTCTCAGCGGTCAAATTGTTATCGAAGATTTTGTGCTTGTGGGCAAAAACGAGTTTTCAAATGATACAATTATTTCGTGCGGATCAATTATTGCCGAACCAGGGGAGTTCGATTCCAAGACTTCGACCCTAAATTTTAAGCGTTTAATTGCTGATAATCTTGCGGTTAAAACAGTTATTGCCGAATCTGGTAATACAAATTGGGATAATCTGATTATTGAACAGGATAGCAGCAGCACCGATCAAGAAGAACAAATGAAATTGTTTCTCGAAAAACTCATTATTACTGATGGATTTTTGGAATATGAAGATCGTTCTAACCATACATCATATTCTCTTCGAGATATTGATCTCGTCGTGAGTTTCGACGATGATAGTACATTTTCTACAGCTGATTATAAATTCAGTGCCGCCTTTTTTCAGGATAGTGTAAATTTCGTAGATTTACGATTGTATGGAAGCTTGAAAAGTAGTGAATCTGAAACTAATCTTGTGGCCGATCTTTTTGTAGGAAAGGTTCCTGTAAAACTCAATGCAAGTATTCCTGCCGATAGTGTTGCTGAATCGATTACAAAAGTCGAAGCACTGGTTGATTTTAGCGGATTAAACTTTGAAAATGCATTCTCCTCAGGTTCTTTATTATTAAATCTAGATTTTACTCAAAGTTTTAGCTCGTTAAACTTGAAAATTGACGCAGATAGCATAAAATTTTCAAAACCCGATAGCTCTTCTTTGTTTTTTGCTGATTTCAAATTAAAATCTAATCTTAAAATGATTGACAGACCTAAGCTCATGGTTGAGTTTAGCGATTGCTTTATTATATCACATAGTGTTGATACTCTTAGTGGAGACTTTCTTTTAAATCTGTCGGATTCTACTCTAAAAATTGATTCCGATTTGAATGGTAAAATAAATCTCGAAATTCCATTTAGCAATTTTGGCGATTATAAAGGGACGTTGATTTTTAAAACTCAAATAGAATCGGATTTAACTTATTATTGCAATTCTAAATCGGAGAAATCGGAAGGTAAAATCAATGCTGTTTCAAAACTTTCAAATCCGTATTTTAAAATCTTAAATTATGAACTGCTTTTTAGCGAGAGCAAATTCACATCGGCAATTAAGTTAGATTCAGATTTTATTTTTGCCGAATTTAATTGTGTTATAAGTGATTTCCTAAGCTATTTTAATTATGGTACAGTTAAAACTGTGGCGAATATAGATGTGGGCAGAATCAAAATCCCAAAAAGAGAAGAAACAAAAGGTGATTTCTTCAAAAATGTTAAATATTCTGAGGACCCAACTGAGATTGCTTTTCCAAAATTTATCCAACTCGATTTGCAGATAAATATTGATACGATAAGCATAGGTAATTTCTATATTTATAATTTCGTAAATCAAATCTATTTATCTCCCGAATTTCTAACAATAAAAAGCAATAGGACTGAAATTGGAAGTGGTTCGCTGCAATACGAGGTTAGTGTTCGTAAAGAGGATAATGATACCATCTATTATTCGATGTTTAATCTTAGTAATTTCGATCTTGCATACTTTTCAAAAAAAGATTCGAAAATAGCTGGAGTTATCGAAATTAATTCAGAGAACACGCTCTACAATAAATCATCTGCAATGAAAAATTCGGGACAGAATTTAGTATCTCTGAAGGGTTTTAAAATGCCGGTAAATTTTCTTAAAGAATATGGAATTGATGAAGATGCATTGGTAATCAGCGACTTTGATTTGGTGATAAATTTATATTCCGATTCAATTAAAATTCAACCAAACACAATAAATGTCAATAAAGTGCAAGCAGCAATTTCGGGCACTTACAACTATTATAAAGATGATATTTCTGTTAGAATTTTGCTTGATGCGCCAGAATCTTATCTTAGTCCCGAAATAAAAATTGCTTTGGCGATGTTTTCCGAAAAATCACCAGTAAAACTTCCAAAGAAAAAAGGAAGAATAATCAGACATTTGAATATAGCTGGGAGTTTAAAATCACCAAAATTTAAAATATTTGAGTAGTGGGGAATTATTCTTTTTGTCCAGCCCTGATAAATGAGCCTTCGATATTGTTGTAGGCGTAATCAATTATTCTCCAGACTTCCGCAAATTAACACCCAAATCACATTTGACTAAACTCAAAAATTTCTGAGAATTTGCTTTTATCTTTCTGTAATTAGTAATTTTTTCTTAACAAATTCTTTAGAGCATGGAGTAGTTATTTCGATTTCAAATATGCCTTGTATGATTTAAATAAGTTTTTCAGGAGCGAAATTTGCTCTTTTAACTTTAAGCTGCCTCTCTAATTCTTTGGTCGTTTAGTTAAGAAATAATTTATTTATTTCCGAAAAACCTTTTTGGTTAAAAAATAACGAGCGATAATTTGACGTACTAAGCGACAATGGCAGTTCGAAGCTCCGCGGGATGGCCTTGAAGAACCGCCGGGCCAGCTCCGGCCTTGTGAATTTTGGGACAATTAGAACTGTTGCAAGCGTTCCGAACCCTTTCGGAAAATCCCAGCTTGCTTACAGTTCTTTTGTCCCAAAAGAGCGGGGGGAACGTTACGGTTCTTCTTGATTTCTTTGTAACTTTCTTGATCAAGCAAGAAAGTTTGAGATAGAAATTGTAATCAACAAATGTAATTATTTAGCTGCCCTGCAAAGTTAAAAAATTTTGACCATCGAAAGTGCCCTTTAATTCTTCGAAAATGTTTTTATTGTTTTTACGAGCAGTGGAAACAAAACTTTCGATTCTTGCATAGATT
>JAQVGK010000012.1 GCA_028696755.1 Bacteroidales bacterium
GGGAAAATCAATACAGTCAACAAAAACAGTTTCACAATTCCTTCTTTAATCGAAATTAATAAAGGATGGCAATTAAGAATAAGAAACAATGCTGATACCGAAACCGATTTAACACGTGTTTTAAATATCGAAAAACAAAACGGCAGTTATATTATTAGTTGTGAAACACCAAATATTAATATTGGAGATGAAGTCTATCTTGCTGGAACGGGCTCTTATACTCCAAAACAAATTCAGCGCAGTGCACCTGCTTATAAAGTACGCACTTTATCGCCACAGCAAACAAAAGTGTTTACCGATAAGCTAATAAAACTAAAACCTGCACCAAAAGACAAGCAATTATATTTAAGAATTTCTGATCCCGAATTGGTTGGAAAATTAAACTTATCTGACTATTCAGCAATTTTTCTAAAAACCACTTTTTCCAACCTCGAAAAACTTGCAGACAATAGTATAAACATCCTGCAAAAATCAAAAATTATAATCGAATTACCAGCATTTATAAGCGAAAACAGACTAAAAAGTCTGAGTTTGATTTTGCAAAAGCTAAACAAAAACGGATTTACAGGTTTTGTGATTAACCACATTTCACAACTCGAAATTATTCCCAAGGGCTCATCGGTTATTTCTGCAGAGAGCGTGTATCTTTTAAATGATGTTTCTATTTCTTTTGCTCAAAGTCTGGGTATTTCTGAATACTGTTACCCACAAGAAAGCGATTATCCAAATCTTTTACGAGGCAAAGACCGAAATGGTATTTTGCCAATATACTTCCACCCTGCCCTATTTTACTCTCGTATGCCAGTAAAATCGGGCAAAACAATCAGCGACGAAAGAGGTAAAAGGTTTATAAAAAGAATCGAAAACGGATTCACAATTATTACCGACACAGCTCCAGTTTCGCTCACACATTTTGCCGAAAAACTTTATTCAAAAGGTTTCCGAAAAATGCTTATTGATCTTTCGCACGAAAACGATACTACAAAACTTGCCGAAATAATTAAAGCTATTAAAACCTCATCAAAAATTGCGGGCAGCAGTGATTTTAATTTCAAAAAGGAGCTACATTAGGGAGTGCCTAAAGTACTTAGAATACTTGGAGTGCCTAGAATACTTGGAGTGCCTAGAATACTTGGAGTGCCTAGAATACTTGGAGTGCCTAGAATACTTGGAGTGCCTAGAGTACTTGGAGTGCCTAGAGTACTTGAAATGCGAAGAGTACTTGGAATGAGAAGTTAAGTTTTAAAAAAATTACTTTGCAAATTTTTAAAACGAGTCGCGTCAGCAACAACTTTAGGCACTCTAGGCACTTTAGGCACTCTAGGCACTTTAGCGCACTCTAGGCACTTTAGCGCACTTTAGGCACTTTAGCGCACTTTAGGCACTTTAGCGCACTCCAGGGCACGGTTCGACTGCGCTCACCGCATCGCTCTAGGCACTTCTTCTACTCATTCTTCCTTAAAAATCCTGTAATAATTTTGCTTAGACGTTCTGATTGTGTCATTTTGTAGATTTTACCACCGCGGGCTACAGAAATCCCTCCTGTTTGTTCCGAAACAACAACAACAATGGTATCGCTAATTTCGGTCATTCCAAGAGCAGAACGATGTCTCAATCCATATTCTGCAGGAAGATCGGGATTTGATGAAATCGGCAAAACGCATTTTGCAGCGTAAATTTTGTTGTTTTCTATTAATACCGCTCCATCATGAAGAGGTGCATCTTTGTAAAATATTGATTTTAAAAGTTGTACGCTAATATCTGCATTTAAAATTTCGCCGTGCTCAGCAAATGTTCGCAACGAAGCATCACGTGCAATAACAATTAAAGCTCCAGTCTTAACAGCACTCATTTCCATTGCCGCCTGAGTAATTTTATCAATATTCACAGAACTGTATCCTGCCTGAAAACGTGAGTTCCGAATAATATTAAACTTCCCTCCTTTAATGTATTTATTCCCAAGCATTAGTAAAAATTGCCTAATCTCTTGTTGAAATACAACAATCAAAGCTATCATACCAACACCAATTACCTGACCCATAATCGAACCAAGTAATTCCATTTTCATGGCTTTGACCAATAGCCAAACCAGATAAATAACAAATATACCAGCGAAAATTCTCATCGCAGCTGTACCCTTAATCAACGAGTACAACTGATATAAGAGAAATGCAACTAGAAAAATATCCAGTATGTCAAGAAATCTGATATTTAAAAAGCCTAAAATCATTAGATTTTATTTGAAGCAAAAATAAGAAAGAATTTTGAAATAAGAAAGTTTTGTGAGACCGAAGTCCGAACTTAAAACTTCTTCAACTTCCCGTACAACTTAATCGTCTCTCTAGCTTCTTTTACATCGTGAACTCTTAAAATATTTGCCCCATTCATCAGTGCAGCCATATTAAGTGCAGTTGTACCATTTAATGCTTCATCCGGACCAATTCCGAGTGTTTTCCAAATCATTGTTTTTCGCGATAAGCCTGCCAGCACAGGCATTTCAAAAATTTGAAAACGTTCAAATCCATCCAGCAATTCAAAATTCTGTTCAACAGTTTTCGAAAAACCAAATCCAGGATCAATAATTATATCGTTTACACCCAAATAATTGAGCGTTTTAATTTTCTCGGAAAAGTAATAGATAATCTCTCCAAACATATCGTCATAATCAGTCATGCTCTGCATAGTTTCAGGAGTACCGCGCATGTGCATAATTATGTATGGGACATTTAATTTTGCAACTGTTTTAAACATCTCCGCATCAAACTCCCCTGCACTTATGTCGTTAATAATTGCTACACCATATTCTTCGACTGCACGCCGAGCAGTCGTTGCATAAACTGTATCGAGGGAAAAAACTAACTTCCCAAAATTAGTCCGAACCAGCTCCAGCACAGGCTCCAGCCGATCCCACTCCTCATCCCTACTCAACATCACAGAACCTGGTCGTGTTGACATCGCACCTATATCAATTATATCAGCACCTTGCTCAATCATTTTAAAAACCCGTTGCTCTGCCTCGCCAGCATTAAAAACACGGCTGCCCGAGAAGAAAGAATCGGGAGTTATATTTAAAATCCCCATAACAAGCGGAGTTCCCGTTTCAAGCAATGTTCCCTTTAAGTTTATTGTCGTCACGATACAAATTTTCACAAATTTAAAAATTTTTGTATGTATTTAGCTGGTTGTGGAAACAATTTAATAAATAGGCTATGAATTAAAAATTTCGCAGAGCATAAAGCATGGGGCATGGGGCTTAAGTTGTTGAGAGAATAACATTTGTGTTAATAAAAATATTGTGCTAAATTTTATAATAAGCAGAGCTTTAACTCTAAGCACAAATCACTCCATGCCCCATGCGATGTATTGAGCTTGCCTGCACTGAGTTTACCGAATTGTTGAAATACCAAAAATAGAAAATTAAATTGGCTCCTAAATAATTACAAATTTTTAACAAAATCGTTAATAAATATAAGTATTATTCTTTCACTTTTCGCCAAGAATTACTAAATTTGACATCTTAATTTTTAGATATGGCTTTTATTGTAATTGAAGGATTAGACGGAGCAGGGAAATCAACTCAGGTTGAAATGCTAAAGAACTATTTGGCTAATGAAGGGCGAAAATCGGAGTTTATTCATTTCCCAACTTCCGATTCTCCTGTATTTGGCGATATGATAGCTCGTTTTTTAAGAGGAGAATTTGGCGGTTTAAAAGATGTAAATCCATATCTTGTTGCATTGCTATTTGCTGGCGACAGATACAATTTAGGCACACAAATCAGAACTTGGTTGACAGAAGGAAAAACTGTAATTAACGATCGCTATGTTTATTCAAACATTGGTTTTCAATGTGCTAAAATGAACTCTACCGAAGCTGCAGATGAGCTTTTCGACTGGATTTTTGATTTAGAATTTAATTATTTTAAAATCCCGAAACCAGACCTAAGCATTTTCTTAGATGTTCCTTTCAGTTTTACCGAAAAAAGGCTAACTAGTGCTCGTGAAGGAAGCGACAGAGATTATCTGCAAGGAAAAACAGATATTCACGAAGCCGACCTCAACTTCCAAAAAACTGTAAGAGAAACTTATCTTAAAGCAGTGGAAAAAGATGAGAATTTCATCAGAATAAATTGCGCTGACGAAAATAATAACATGTTACCAGCAGCGAAAATTTCTGAGTTGATAACAAAAGAGTTAATTAAACGTTCTTTAATTTGATAAAATATTAGTGATATGAAAGTTTTAGGAAATTTTAGCAGAATTTTTACCGGATTGGTTTTTATTTTCTCCGGTTTTGTGAAAGTTGTTGATCCGCTGGGATCTGCTTATAAGTTTACCGATTATTTTACTGCACTAGGACTAGATTTTCTTGCTCCAGCAGCACTTACACTTGCAATTATCATGTCGGTAGCCGAATTGGTGATTGGCATCGCATTATTATTTAATCTGTTTCCAAAGCTTGCCGCATGGGGATTATTGCTTTTCATGGGTTTCTTTACTCCGCTTACTCTTTGGCTAGCTGTTGCAAATCCAGTGAGCGATTGTGGATGTTTTGGAGATGCTCTGATTTTAACAAATTGGGAAACCTTTTATAAAAACTTAATTATTCTTGCGTTTACTGCTGTGGTTTTCATTTATCGAAAAAGATTTAAACCAGCCTGGAATCCGTTTTTTCAGTGGAGTTTGGGTATTTTCTTCACACTTGCGAGCACTGTTTTAGCTTTCCATTGCTTAAGAAACTTACCTGTTATTGATTTCAGACCTTACCATATTGGGGCAAATATTCCTGAAGGCATGACTGTTCCAGAAGATCAAAAAGATAATAAAGATGTTTATGAAAGTACATTTATTTACGAAAAAGATGGCAAACAACAGGAGTTTACTGCCGATAAGCTTCCAGATACAACTTGGAAATTTGTAGATGCGAAACACACCTTGCTTAAAGAAGGTTACAAACCACCGATTCATGATTTTACTATCGAACCAGTTTTCGTTCCGGGATATAGTGCCGAACCTGTAGAAGAAGTTTATGTAAATCTTTGGGATGCTTTGTTTATTTTCTCGAAAGATGGAGAAACTTTAACCTGCACACTTGACTCTCTTCCAGATAATACATGGCAGTTCGAAGTGGTTGAATATGAAACAGAGCTTAACCCAGAATTTATTAATCTTAGCTACCTAAATGCCGCTGGGGAAGAAGAAATGTTTAATATTAGCTCATTACCAGGCGCTGATTATATAATGCTGGATGCGATTTATTCTGCTCCCGAAGCCGAATCGTCCGACTTGCCTTATGGCGAAGATGTTACTGCTACGGTTTTAGCCGACACTACTTATACTTTCTTTGCTGTGATGACAAAACTTTCGGAGGCAAACGAGAAACATCTTGGTAAACTAAATGATATTGCAAAATTCTGTAAGACCAAAGGATACAAATTTTATTGCCTCACGGCGTCTAATCTTGATGAAATAACAGAGTTTACAAAAAAACACAAACCTGAATATATGTTTTGTAATACCGACCCTATTACTTTGAAAACTGTTGTAAGATCAAGTCCAGGACTTGTTTTGGTTAAAAACGGAACAATTTTAAACAAATGGGCTGCAAAAAACATCCCTACTGTTGACAAACTAAACAGAGAGCTCACAGCATATTCTATCACCGATCATCAAAAAGATAAAAACGATTATAAAATAATTATTTTCATCTTGTCAACACTTCTTTTTATGAGTATTTTTAATAGTACTTACAAGTGGCTAGTAAAAAATAAATATATTAACGATTATAAATAATTATGAGAACAAAAATTGTTACCGGAAACTGGAAAATGAACACTCTGCCTTCAGAAGGCAACCAACTCGCGAAATCCATTAATGAGTTTGTAATTACAAATAAATTAAGCGACGATATAAAAGTAATTTTGGGTGTTCCTTTTACACATATTGATGGTATTGCTACTATCGTAGATCATAGCAAATTATCTCTGTCGGCTCAAAACTGCTGCATGTACTCATCAGGTGCGTACACAGGAGAAATTTCAGCAAAAATGATTAAGAGCTTAAACTGTAGGTATGTAATTATTGGACACAGTGAGCGCCGACAGTATTTTGGTGATACAAACGAAGTTATTGCAGCAAAATTAGATCAATGTTACGAAAACGATTTAATCCCAATTCTATGCTGTGGGGAGAAACTTGAAGAACGTGAAGAAGAAAATCATTTCAATATCGTAAAATTTCAACTTATAAATGCACTCACAAAAGTTGATGCTGCAAAAATAAGCAAGACTGTAATCGCTTACGAACCGGTTTGGGCTATTGGTACCGGACGAACAGCTTCACCGCAACAAGCTCAAGAAATGCACGAATTTATACGTTCTACCATCAAAGAACTTTATGGCGAAAATATTTCAGAAAACATAAGCATTTTATATGGTGGAAGCGTAAATGCTGCCAATGCTTCAGAATTATTCTCATGCAATGATATTGATGGAGGACTTGTTGGTGGAGCATCATTAAAAGCTGAAGAATTTATAAAAATTATTAAATCAATCTAATGAACTATATTGAAGTTAAAGTAGTTTTACCCGAAGAAAAAGAGGCTCTTAGCGAAATTCTTATCGCTTTTATGGCCGAGCAGGGTTTCGAAAGTTTCTCCGAAGAGCGGGGTATTCTTCTAGCATATATTACCGAAGATCTTTACGATCCAGATTCTACAGGTATGCTCATGAATGCATATCAGGTTAAGTTCGAAACAAAAATAATCGCACAGCAAAACTGGAATGAAGAGTGGGAAAAGAATTTTGATCCAACAGTGGTCGAAAATCTGCTCGCGATAAAAGCGCCTTTTCACCATCAGGACTTTAATACCACACACACTATTATTATTGAACCTAAAATGTCGTTTGGCACTGGTCATCATGCCACAACCTGGATGATGTGCAAACTTATGGCGGATTTCGACTTTGCCGAAGCTTCTGTTCTCGATTATGGCTGTGGAACTGGAATTCTGGCTATTTATGCTGGAATGTTAGGCGCTTCAGATATTATTGCTATTGATATAGACGAATGGGCTTATGAAAACACCATAGAAAATGCTGAAAGAAACAATGTTTCGGGAATTACAGCTATACGAGGCGACATCAACTCTGTTCCGGAGCGAAAATATGATTTTATTTTTGCAAACATCAACCTTAATGTCCTAAAAAAAGACATTCCTTTTCTTGCATCATGTATGAATAAAGGTTCAATCATCTTCTTTAGTGGTTTCTTAAACAACGAACTCCCTCAAATCGAAAAAGTTTGTGCCGACAATGGTTTGTTTTTTGTAAAAGACCTGCAAAAAGATAACTGGACTGCCTGTATATTTAAAAAGTAGAAAAATGAAAAAACTAATCGCACTTTCGATATTTGCATTTTCAACATTTTGTTTGATGGCACAGGTTTTCCCTGTAGAACCCGACAAGTTTATTAAATCATTTAATCAGGAGCTTGGATATACTGGCGAAGTAAGAACTGGAGCCAAAAGCATGTCGAAAGAGTTTACCGAATTTTGGGAAACCGATAGTTTAACTCTTGATGAAAAAAAATCTTTTATTGAAACTGCAAACCTTATGGCATCTAAGGGATGTAAGGGCTATCCCGATTTTGTATGTTTGGCCGACAATGTTTTGTGGTTTAATCGCAAAGGGTATGATCGTGGTCAATACGACATTTACGAAAAAGGTATTACAGACATTTTAAATGATGGAAAACGCCCAAAGCTCAGCGATTTATCGGATTATCTGCTAAATATGAATGCCTTGTTATCTAAAAACATTATCAATAAAGGAGCTCGCACATACTGGAAGGCCGAGAACAATTCGTTTCTGCTAAAATACGATAGAGGTATTAAAATCGTATTCGACAACATCAACCTCATTGGTTATCAAGGTGTTGACAGTTTAAAAATTTATAAAACCGATGGGGAATATTATCCGTTAAAAAGCTCCTGGAAAGGCAAGGGAGGTATTGTTGGCTGGGAACGTGTTGGCTATGGTCTCGACAGCATTCAGGCAAAACTGCAAAATTATGAAATTGATATGCGTAATATTTCGCTATCTGCCGATTCTGTAACATTTGAGAACACAATATTCTTCAAAAAACCAATGCTCGGCAAACTTATGGATAAAGCCGGCAATCTCGATAATCCTTCAAAATCAGACTATCCGAAATTTACATCATACAACCAGCATTTCGAACTAAAAGACATTGTTCCGGGTGTAGATTATGAGGGAGGGTTCTCTGTTCAGGGTCGAAGCTTTATAGGCTCGGGAACAAAAACAGAGCTTGCACAAATTAGAATTGTAAAATCAGACAGTATAAGTTTTACAGCTTATTCACAGGCTTTTTACATAGATAGCCGACTTATTGTTACGGACAATTGCGCAATTGTTCTTAGGATGAATGAAGATTCAATTTACCACCCTCATTTACAATTAAAATTCCACAATCAGTTACGCTTACTCGAACTTATCAGAACAAAGGATGATATGTCGAAAGTACACTATACCAACTCTTACCACAAAATCAATATGGATTTTACCTGGATGCGCTGGTTTATCGACAAATATAAAATTGAGTTCTCGATGATTAAAACTCCTGGCGTTCCAAACGAGGCAATGTTCGAATCGTCGGATTATTATAGACTTGATCGTTACCGAGAAATTCAGAAACGCGATCCGCAACATCCTCTAGCGGTAGTAACTAACTTTGTTGCTGCTTGGGCTGGTTATCCAGAATTCTATCTAAACGAACTTGCTCAGTTTATGGGATACAGTCCGCAACAAGTTGTGCAAATGGTTTTCGACCTTGCATACAGGGGATTTTTATCATACGATGCCGAAACACAGTTTATTAGGGTTTATCCCGAAGCTTGGAATTTTCTGGAGTACCACAAAAAAACTAAAGATTCTGATGTAATTCAATTTTACAGCAAAACTAAAGAAGAAGAGCCAAATGCCGAGTTAAGCCTAATTAATTTCGATTTAAAGATAGCTGGAATCCCTTCTATTCACTTGTCCGACTCTCAAAACGTTAAGGTGTATCCGATAGATCAGAGAATTGTTCTACAAAAAAACAGAACGTTTACATTTAACGGTACAATTCAGGCCGGGCAATTTTACTACTATGGAAGCAACTTTAAATTTGATTACAATCGTTTCATGATTGAGTTAACACAATGTGATTCGATGAAAATGGTTGCCGAAACAGATTATATGGATTCAGAAGGTAAATACAAACCTGCTATTGTAAGAAATAAGCTTGAACAGATTAATGGAGAGTTTTATATTGACGAACCAATGAATAAATCAGGAAAATCAGATTTTGCCGAATATCCAAAGTTTATTTCAAAGAATAAAACATACGTTTATTACGACCGACCAGATGTTTACAATGGAATTTACAAAAGAAATGAATTTTACTTCGAGGTCGATCCGTTTGAGCTAGATAGTATTCAAGGTTACTCGCGCGAAAACCTACATTTCGAAGGCACCTTGTATTCGGCTGGGATTTTCCCTCCAATTAAAGAAACTTTGGTTTTAAGAAAAAGTGATTTCAGTCTTGGCTTTAATACTAAAACTGGACCGCTTGGACTGCCGTTATATGGTGGCAAAGCTACGTATTGGCACGAAATTGACTTAAGCAATGAGGGTTTGCGTGGTAGCGGCAAAATTGATTACCTAACATCAACAATGAATCCAGATTATTTGATTTTCTTCCCCGAATACATGGATGGACACACCGATAACTTTGAAATCAAAAAGCAGTCGGCACCAATTGAATACCCATCTGTAAAAGGAGGAGACAATACTCTTAGGTGGAATGTTGAAGAAGATGAATTTCTTGTTAAGATGGACACTACTAAATTCCAAATGTATGACGGGCAAGGCACACTTGATGGCGACTTAAATCTTACAACACATGGTTTGGAAGGAACAGGTGCTTTGATTATTGAGAAAGCCAAAATATCTTCAAATCAGTTTAGATTTAGTAAAGATGTAGTTGATGCTGACACTGCAAATTTCGACTTATTTACAATTAATGTTTTAAACACTGATTTTGAATCAGACAATGTCAAAGCACATATCGATTTTATTGAGAGAAAAGGCGTTTTCCGAACCAATGGTGAAAAAACAATCTGGACTTTTCCAAAAAACAAGTACATAAGCGAAATGAACGAAATGACTTGGTTTATGGACAAAGAAGAGCTGGCAATCAGTGCTGATATGGATGTTCTGGAAAAAATTGAAGCGGCTGGTGATGACATAAGTCCTAACGAATGGGAAGATTTGTTCCTCGAAGGCCCAAAGTTTACTTCGATTCACCCACGTCAAGATTCTCTAAGCTTTGTTGCTCCTAGAGCTCGATATAATTATAAAGAGCATATTATCTATGCCGAAGGTGTTAAGTTTGTAAAAGTTGCCGATGCTACGATATATACTGATGATGGAAACATCACAATCGAAAAAGATGCGGTTATGCAACCAATACAAAACGCAAAAATTGTAGCGAATTCTACAACTCGTTATCACACCATTTATAATGCGGTAGTTAGCATCTATGGCAAAAAGAGTTATACAGCCTATGGCGACTATGATTATCTTAATAGTACAAAACAACCTCAGACAATTCACATGAATAAAGTAGCTGTTGATGCATCTGGTCAAACCTATGCAACTGGTAAGGTAATTGAACCCGATAATTTTACTATTAGTCCATATTTTAGGTTCCAAGGAGATATTAATCTTTTTGCAAATAACCCCGAACTCGAGTTTAACGGAGCTGCTAAAACCATTACCGACTGTGATACTACATCTTACAGTTGGGTAAAGTTTAAATCATTCCTTGATCCCGAAGATGTTTTTATTCCAATAGATTCACTCCCATTTAACATCAATAATTCTAGATTGTCATCTGGATTGGTACTTTCGAATGCGAACAAAGTATATCCTGCGTTCTTAGCCAGAAAAACAAATCAATATGATCAAGAATTATTTACTGCACATGGATATTTGCATTACGATATGGAAGAGGGCAAATATATTATTGCATCCAAAGATAAGATTGCTGAACCATCATTACCTGGCAACCTAATTAGGATTCATAAAAACATCTGCAATGTATATGGCGAAGGAAAATTTGAATTCAGCAAGGACTTTGGACTGTTTAAACCTAATGCTATCGGTAATTTTATGTACTATCCAGATACCGATACTACAGAAATTAATGTTACAATGATTATGGATGCTTATTTTAACGATGGTGCGCAAAAACTTATGGCCGAAAGACTTAACAGTACAGGCGGTCTTACTGGATTGGATATGCGTGACGAAGTTTTTGAAAAAGCATTAGTCGAATTCCTCGGCACTAAAAAAGCGGACGAATGGTTCTCAAATCAAAGTCTAGGAAACTTTAATAAATTCCCGAAAGAGCTTGAAAACAAAATGATTTTTACCGATTTACGTTTTGTTTGGCATCATTCGCTTTCTTCATTTGTTCACTATGGTCCAATAGGAATCTCAAATTTAGGAAAAGAACAGGTTAACAAATATGTTTTTGGCTTTATTAAAATCGAAAAATCGCGTCGTGGTGACGTGTTCGAAATGCTACTCGAACCTAATGCCACAACATGGTATTATATAAAATACAGTGCAGGAACTTTCAGCATTATCTCTTCGGACGAAAACTTCAACCAAGTGGTTTATGACACAAAACCTGGCCAACGCGAAAAAACCGAAAATGGAGTGTTTTACCAGTACGGTCTTGGAAGCTCTACTTACATGAAGCGTTTTAGAAAAGATATGTACACTTTCTTTAAAATCGATGAAGATATTGATGAATAAGCTTTTAATTTACATATCGATTTTAATTCTAAGTCTGTTTACTTTTGGCTGTGTAACTACACAGCCAACAACAACAGCGACAACAAGTGCTCCGTCGTATAAATATAATTTCGCATCTCTTTATAATCCCGCAGCATCCGATTTACATCCCGAAATAAGAATCAATATTAAATCGGGAAAAGAAGCCTTGATCTTTTACAAAATCCCAATGTCGGAATTGAGGGCTTTAAATAATGATCCGCTTGCCACCGAGACTAAATTGATGATTAAATACGTTATTCGCAACCCTGCCGACTTCTCGGTAGCAGATAGTGGAAGCATGGTTCAAATGATTAATCTGAAGGAAAAAAATGAGTATTTCCATTCTTATTTCACTGTAAAAATTCCAGAGCAGGTTAACAGTAAAATAGTTGTTCGTTTATATGGCGAAAAACCAAATTCGGGTAAAAGGTTACTAGCCGACATTAATACAGATAAATCAGCTGGGCAGCAATATATACCAGAAATTACAGATAGCGATGAGATTTTATTTGGAAATTATGTGAGCAATGACAAAGCCTATCGGTTTAAAACCAACAATAACGTAAATCTTAAAATTGATTATTATAGTTTTTCGGAATACGTTAATGTTCCGCCATATTATTTAACAACTTATCAGGCACCAGTAAAATTACCCGACTCTACTTTTCGCTACTTAGCTGGCGATACCATAAGGTTTAAACATGAAGGAATGTATGTGCTGCGAAACACTGACCAAACTAGTGGGGGTTTGTGTTTAATAAATTGTGGGCCATACTATCCAATGATTAAAACTGTTTCGGATATGCTGGAACCAATTAAACTTCTTGCCGGAAACAAAGAGTATAACGAAATTAAAAATGCCGAAAATTTAAAAACAGCTATCGATAAGTTTTGGTTTTCAAAATCTGAAAATCAAAAGTTTGCCAAAGAGCAAATCAGGGTTTTCTACAATAGAGTAGCTCTTGCTAATAAACTATTTATCGAGGATAAAGAAGGCTGGAAAACAGATAGGGGAATGATTTACATTATGCTGGGACCACCATCTATCGTAAACATTAATGCTACAGGCGAAGAATGGTTTTATGGTGAAAATCCTGATGTTGCCGGAATCTTGTTCATCTTTGACAAGTTTAACAACCCATATTGCGGAACCGTCACGGCTCTGAGGCGAGACACTAATTACCAATCGGTATGGGCACAAGCTTTACAAACATGGAAAAGTGGAAGAGTGTTTTCGATAACTAATTAATACTAAGAGTTTAACCTAAGCCGACAAAACAAAAAAATAAAACAAAATAATGGAGAATTACATATTTGGTCTAAGACCAGTATTAGAAGCTATTAAAGCAGGAAAAGAAATAGATAAAATTATGGTTCGTAATAGCCTGAGTGGCGAACTGGCAACCGAAACTCTTACCGAAATCCGTAAAAAAGATATTCAAATTCAATACGTTCCACAAGAGCGTCTCGATAAAGTATGTAAACTTAATCATCAGGGAATAATTGCCTTTGTTTCGCCTGTTACATATAAAAATCTGGAAGAAACTATTAATTCTTGCATCGAAAATGGCAAAACACCTTTAATTGTTATTCTTGACGGAATTACTGATGTGCGAAATTTTGGCGCAATAGCTCGCACTTGCGAATGCGCAGGTGCTGATGCCATTGTAATACCATCTTCGGGAAGCGTGAGAATAACTGAAGACGCAATAAAAACATCGGCAGGCGCTCTTTACAATATCCCAGTTTGTAAAGAAAATAATCTTGTCGACACAATTTTGCTCCTTAATCAGATGGAAATAGAAGTTATCTCTATAACCGAAAAAGCCGAAAGATTGATTTATGAACTTGACCTTACAGGACCGTGTGCACTTATATTGGGAGCTGAGGATAAAGGCATCTCGCAGACTTTGATTAAACGCTCCGATAAAAAAGCAAAAATACCAATGAACGGAAAAACCGAATCACTTAACGTGTCGGTTTCGGCCGCATTGGCAGTTTACGAAGCTGTTAGACAGAGAGGATTATAAACTATTTTCCTTCTATCCAATTAATTATTTCTTCATCCATTGGCTCTGTTTTAGTACCAATTACCTTTACCAAATACCCATTTTCGTCAATAAGGTATTTTTGAAAATTCCATCCAACATTTGAGGATTCAACGCCATTCAATTTCTTATCCGTTAAAAATTTGTACACTGGCGTTTTCTTCTTGCCTGTAACTACAACTTTCGACATCATAGGAAAAGTTACTCCATAATTAACAGAGCAGAATTGTAATATTTCCTCATCAGTTCCTGGATCTTGATTCATAAAATCATTAGATGGAAAACCAATAATTACAAAATTTTGATCTTTATACTTTTCGTATAACTCCTGTAAGCCCTCAAATTGCTTAGTGTAGCCACAGCGGGAAGCTGTGTTAACAATCATCACCTTCTTGCCCTTTAGTTGAGAAAAGTCAAAATCTTCACCATTGATATCTTTTACAATGTATTTATGAATTGATTTAGGACTCATATCATCTCCTTTCTTTTCCGATTTTTGACCAAATAAAGTCAAGGAAAGCGGAATCATAAATGACATTAAAAATATTTTCTTCATAATTCTAAGTTTAAGTATTTACACGTTTATTTTGGATAATAAACCGTAAAACCTAATCTTTGTTTAAGATATATGCGGCAAACTTAAAACAAACTCACTACCTTTACCCTCGGTGCTATTAACTTTAATGTTTCCACCCTGCTTTTCAATCAGCTCTTTACTAATAATTAGCCCAAGACCTGTTCCCTTCTCTTTCTCTGTTCCGTAATCAGAACTAATAGTATTTCCATCGAAAAGTGTTGAAAGTCGATCTTGCGACATTCCAACTCCTTTATCAGATATTTTAATATTAACAAATCCGTCAAGTTTATAAACCTCAAGAAAAATCTCAGAATTGCGATGCGAGAATTTAATTGCATTCATAATGATATTACGAACGGCTATCTGCGTCATAATATTATCGCATTGATTAAACATGGTTTCAACAGGTTTAAAAACAATTTCAATTTCTTTTGTTCGGGATGTGATAGAACAAAAATCGGCAACCTGTTTAACAAGATCTGTAATATTAGTATTTTCAAGCTTTACAACAAATGTTTCTGTCTGGGTTTGTGACCAATCCAACAATGTTTGAGTAAGTTCGTAGATTTTTTTCGAAGCACTGTTGATTATAAGTGAAGTCTTTTCAAGTTTATCTGTATCTCCAGTTTTAAGATACTTCATTTGTAAATCGCTACTACCTAGCAAACTACTAAAAGGATTACGAATATCATGCGAAATTATTCTAAATAACTTATCCTTAGTTTTATTCGACTCACTTAACATATTGTAAAACCTTATCATATCCGATTTAAAATATGATGCAAGAACATACACTATTAAAAACGTTATTGCGTAGATAATATGAATAGTCTTTATTTCAAGAGAGCCAAGGTCTCTGATCATTATTATTACTTTAACGGCAAAAAAACTTATTACAAAGAAAGAAAACATAAGGTTTTTTCGCCATCCATCAAACAAGAAAATAGGCATTATTGCCAATGGAATAAGAATATGTTCGGTTTGACGCGAGTAATCATATTTTAGAATGGTAAGAATTGTTGTAAAAACGAAAAATGCTGAAGTAATCAAAATAAGATTTGCTTTATAAAATCGCTTATACTGCAAATATAGTGATGGCAAACAAACGATAAAAAACATTACAACATCGCTTATTGCAAGAAAATAATTACCAATAATTATGTTGAGAACCATAAAGAAAAGAAGAATAAATGTTATTGAAAAAACAATTACATTCATTAACCTTGCTTTTCTCATTTCCAGATAAGGCAAACTCATGTCAATACCAAACCCAACAAGTCGATTTAGCACATCAATAAACCCATTATTTGTTCTTTTTCCCTCAGCCATTTATAGGAAAATTTCGTATAAAGCAATTGCAAATATAATAAAACAATTCTATCTACAACAATATAATGACAACTTTATTGAAATTTTCTACTAAAACAAAATAACAATCATAATCTGGTAGATTACCATGTAATCAAGCGACAAGCGTTTTCTTCGATCGAAATAAAAATTTTCCTCGCATTTTCTGGGGTTAGAGGCCCTAACTTCTCTGGCCATTCTATGAACAAAAGAGCTCCCGATTCAAGATATTCCTCAAATCCAATATCAAAAATTTCAGTAATTTTATCTATTCTATAAAAGTCGAAATGATAAACGAAACCAAATTTCTCGCAAGGATATTCATTTAATATTGCAAATGTAGGACTTGTAACCTCCGACTTAATGCCAAGTACTTTGCAGATTTCTTTGATAAAAGTAGTCTTCCCAGCTCCCATTTCGCCATAAAACAAAAATACTCGATCATTTCCAATACTATCACAAAATTTTTGAGCGGCAATTTTTAATTCATCAAAGTTTTTGACTTCTACCATAGATTATCTTGATTTTAATGTTACAACCGGAATAATCATTTCCTGCAGTGAAACTCCACCATGCTGAAAAGTATCTTTATAATACTTTACATAATGATTGTAATTGTTTGGGTAGGCGAAAAAGTCTGATCCCATCGCAAATACGTAGGTCGAACTAATGTTTGTTTTAGGAAGGTATGCTTCTCCAGGATTAAGGATTTCGAAAACCTCCTTTTTATTATAATTAAGATTTCGCCCCTGCTTGTATCTTAAGTTTGTTGTAGTCTCACGATCGCCAATGATTTTTACAGGATCGGCAACCTGAATGCTACCATGGTCGGTACTAATCACCAAATGCACATCCTCGGCCGAAAGAGCCTTAAGCATATCAAGTAATGGCGAAAAACTAAACCAAGATTTAGTAATTGCCCGATATGCTGAGGTTGTATTTGCAAGTTCTCTCATCATCTTTTGATCGGTGCGAGCATGGGATAAGGCATCTACAAAATTCACAATAATAGCAACAAACTGATTGTTAAGCACAGATTTAACATTATCGGTGATTTTCTTACAATATTTAATGTCTGTGATTTTCTCGAAATGCAAACCTGTTCTTACGTTATGACGCTGCATCATATTGCGCAGCATTTCTTCTTCGTAAAGATTCTTGCCACCTTCTTCATCATCATTTTTCCATAAATCAGGATACAATCTATTTATTTCAGATGGCATCAAACCCGAAAAAATTGAATTACGAGAATATTGTGTTGAGGTTGGCAATATCGAAAAATAGAGAGATTCTTCGGAAACCGAGTAATAAGGTGCTAAAATTGGTTCAATGCTCTTTCATTGGTCAAAGCGAAGATGATCCATAAGTAAAAAAACTACTTTCTTACCATCTTTCAGCATTGGAAATACTTTATCTCGCAATAA
>JAQVGK010000401.1 GCA_028696755.1 Bacteroidales bacterium
GGTACTACCGAATTTATCATCTACTTGTTGCAAATAACCTCAATAAAAAGTATTCGCCAATGGACTTAATACTCTTTTTAAAGGAAATACGCAAAGTGAAAATAAATGACCAATGGCATAATGCGGAAATCACAGCGAAAACACAGGAACTGCTAAGCAAAATAGGTGTACATATTACGTAAATGCAGAAAAGTTACTGTTTAAGGTAGAAGAAAAATGCTTTTTTCTTTGAGAATTCTATTTTCGAAAAAATTATTTATTTTTATCTCCAAAATATAAAACAACCATTATAATCAGATTAACGTCTAAAAAATGTTACAAACCAAATAAAACAAATATGAAAAAACTGTTTTACTCACTACTGCTTTTACTGCCAGTAAGTTTAGTTTTGGCTCAGGATATGCCACAGATGCGAGCAATAAATCCTGATTTTATAAATTATCTGAATGCAAAAAACAATGGAACAATATCTCTGCAAAGTTCAGAAGGTTATTATCTTGGAAATATTCCTTCTCCGTTATTAAAGACATTTGACAATTTTATTCCCAACACAGCAAAAGGAATTCCTTCGTCATATGATTTACGCACCGAGAATGGTGGAGCATGGCTAACTCCAGTCAAAAACCAAGGATTAGAAGGTGCTTGTTGGGCCTTTGCAACTTATGCAGCTGTAGAATCATATTGGAAAAAACAAGGATTAAGCACCTACGATTTATCTGAGCAAAATCTTGCAACATGTCACGGTTTCGATTGGACACCCAGCGAAGGAGGAAACTCAGATTTATCGGTAGCATATTTGTCGCGCCGTTCGGGTCCGATATCAGAAGCTGATGATCCTTATGTTTTACCAGCTAGTCCTACTTGCGAAACAGGTCTTACGCCAGTTGCTTATGTTGCACAATCACGAACTCTTCCTGGCACAGGAGACGCTGCTTTTAGCCGTGATGCAGTAAAACAAGCTATTATGGACTATGGAGTACTCTACACCAACATGTATTATGACGACGCATACATGAACAATGCAAATTATACATATTATTACAATGGTAGCGGTGGCACAAACCATGGTGTAGCAATTGTTGGATGGGATAATAGCAAGGTGTGTTCGGGAGCAGCAGCAGGAACTCCGGCACAACCAGGTGCTTGGATTATAAAAAATTCGTGGGGAACATCCTGGGGACAATCAGGCTATTTCTACATTTCGTATTACGATACCGAAGCGCTATCGGATGTTTGTTATTTTCCTTCGCACATAGATTATAACTCGAATTCTCAGGTTTACTATTATGATGATTTCGGAGCGATCTCGGCTGTTGGCTATTCGGATGGAGATGATTATGCTCTAATAAAATATGTTGCATCGGGAAATCAACAATTATCAAAACTTGGAACATACATTCTTGATGCAAATACAACTGTAAGTTTCGATGTGTATGACAATTTTAACGGAACAACTTTGTCAGGCTTACTCGGCAGTATTTCTAATCAGGCTTGTGCATTACCAGGATACTACACCTTTGATTTATCAACAGCAATAAACCTTACATCTGGCAACGATTTTTATATTAAAGTCAGATATAATTCCGGAGAGAATTATCCTGTGCCAATCGAAACTGAATATGCAGGGTTTGCTAGCACTGTACCAATTGAAACTGGGAAATGTTGGATTAGCAGTTCAGGAGGTAGCTGGACAGCGATTGGCGGAGCAACATCATACGATTACGACCTTTGTATTAAAGCCTATGCTACAACAACTGCAACATCGGCACCTGTGGCAAATTTTACAGCCGACCAAACAATTGTAACAGTTGGTTCAACAGTATATTTCAGCGATTTATCTACTGGTGTTCCAACATCATGGAGCTGGGATTTCGAAGGTGGAGATCCAACATCATCAACAGCCACAAATCCATCAGTAACTTATGACACACCTGGAACTTATGATGTAAGTCTTACCGTAACTAACGGATTGGGTAACGATACCGAAACAAAAACAAACTATATCACTGTTACAAGTGCTCCAATAACTTGTGAGTATGTTGATAATATTGATGACACCGACAATATTGTTTATTATACTACAACAGGTGGGTACGTGAGTGGTCCAAACGCCAACAATTTTACCGAATTCGCCGAGCATTACACTAATCATCTAAACAATTTGGTTACAGGAGCAAGATTAGGAGTTGCACAAGCCGATGTATTATCTGCAGATGCAAAAATTACAATGAAGATATGGAGCACAACAGCAGGTAAGCCAGGTACAGTTCTTTATTCAGAAGATTTTGATATTTCTGATTTCACAGCAGGTGCGAATAACGACATAACTTTTGCAACACCAACCACTGTTCCAAATGATTTCTTTATTGGCTATCAGATTTATTTTACCACACCACAAGATACATTTGCTGTTCAACAAGCAGAAAATAGAGGCACTAGTTCATCATTAACAAGTACTGCATTTGTAAAATACAACGGAACATGGAGAGATGTTAATGTTTTGTTTACAGGAGGCTTTAACACAGCGTTCTGTGTTTATCCCGAAATTTGTCCAACCCCTCCAACTGCAAATTTTACTGCCACTCCAACTAGTGGGTGTGGTTCTCTTACAGTTACATTTACCGATGCAAGTTCTACAAACACAGATTCGTGGGATTGGGATTTTGGTGATGGCCAAACATCAACAGATCAAAGCCCAACGCACACATACAGCACACCTGGAACATACACAGTAAGTCTAACTTGTACCAATGCGATTGGTACCGACACAAAAACCATGACAAATTTTATTGTCGTAGGAACCACTCCAACAGCTGTTACTGTTACCGGCGGAGGAACACAATGTGGTGGAACAATGGTTTTAACTGCTAGTGGTGGAACTGGTGGCACAATTTACTGGCAAAACACAACCAGTAACGGAACCAGCACTTCGGTTGCATCATCTTCACAATCGGTTTCGGCAAGTGGAACGTACTATTTTAGAGCTCGTTCGGCCGAAGGTTGCTGGGGAAATCAAGGTTCGGCAGTTGTTACAATAAATCCAGTGCCTACAAATGTAACCGTAAGTGGTGGCGGAACCCAATGCGGAGGAACAATGACTCTTAATGCAAGTGGCGGAACTGGAGGAACTATTTATTGGCAGGGGACAACGGCTGGCGGAGAAAGTACTGTTACTGCAAGTTCGTCACAAACTGTTTCGAGCAGTGGTACATATTACTTTAGAGCACAGTCGGCTGCCGGATGTTGGGGAAATGAAGGATCGGCAATTGTTACGATTAATACAGTGCCCGATGCAGTTACAGTAACAGGTGGTGGAACTCAATGTGGTGGAACTATGGATTTGAATGCAAGTGGTGGAACAGGCGGAACAATTTATTGGCAAGGAACAACAAGTGGCGGAACAAGCACAGTAACTCCAACAAGCGCACAAACAGTTA
The DNA here is from genome assembly GCA_028696755.1 of Bacteroidales bacterium. The sequence continues at coordinate 3,438 of JAQVGK010000401.1, forward strand.
CAGAATCAGGAACCTATTATTTTAGAGCAAGGTCTGCCGAAGGATGCTGGGGAACAGAAGGTTCTGAGATTGTAACAATACACCCTTTACCATCAGTTGACTTAGGCGAAGACCAGCAATCTTGTGGAGAATATATTACATTTGACGCTGGTGCAGGTTTCGAAAGCTATGTTTGGAACGGAACTCCATACAATCAAACTCTTGAAGTTGGTGTAACTGGCGACTATACAGTAGTAGTTACTGATGCAAACGGCTGTACTGCAACCGATATGATTCACGTTGATATTTTTGAAGTTCCTTATTTTACAACCTCAGTAACAGCAGAAACTGGAGTTGGTGCTTTGGATGGTAGTGCAAGCGTTGATGTAACTTATGTAACTGGACCACAAATTACATGGAGCAATAATGAAACAACAGCTACAATAACAGGACTAAGCGCTGGATTTTACTTTGTTACCGTTGAAAATTCTGACGGCTGCACAGCCTCAGAATCAGTAT
>JAQVGK010000402.1 GCA_028696755.1 Bacteroidales bacterium
TGATGAGGCCTTAAAAGAATTTTACCGAGTTTTAAAGTTAGGAGGAATTACTTCAATTATGGAATTTTCTGTTCCTAGATTTTTTCTGTTTAGATGGGGCTTTAAACTTTACATTTTTACTGTAATACCAATCTGGGGAAAAATACTGTCAGGCGATAAAAAAGCCTATAAATATTTAGCACAATCAATAGTAAACTTCGCCCAAACTACCGATATCACACAAAAACTCAAATCTGCAGGCTTTACAGCAGTAAAAACTCACAACTTAATGCTGGGTTCGGTAAGAATTTACGAAGGGAGGAAGTAGAGTTCGGAGTTTCGAGTTTCGGGTTTCGGGTTATGGGGAAAAAAATTGCAATGCAATTTTTTTTACATGGTCGCGTCAGCAACAACTCGAAACTCGAAACCCGAAACTCGCAACTCGCAACTCGCAACTCGATTTTTCCTTACCCCGCATTCTTAAACTTCACAGCTTCGTTCTTGTCGAGTTTTGATTCAGCGTAGGCTCTGTCATCCTTGAATTCCTTTTTTGTTCCCGATGGCATGTCGAACATAGCTTCGAGCATAATAGATTCACAAATTGAACGTAGTCCGCGAGCACCAAGTTTAAAGTTTACGGCTTGATCAACGATAAAATCTAGTGCGTCATCTGTAAATTTTAGCTTTATATTGTCCATCTTAAACAGTTTCTCGTACTGCTTTGTTATGGAGTTTTTTGGCTCGGTAAGAATTCTTTTAAGTGCTTCTCTGTCGAGAGGATTAAGGTGTGTGAGAACTGGCAGACGACCAACAATTTCGGGAATAAGACCGAATTTGCGAATATCGTCTGGAATAATATATTGCAATAGATTTTCTTTGTCAATCTTTTCTTCGCGTTTTTCCTTGCCGTAACCAACCATCTGAGTATTCATGCGCTTAGCAATATGTCGCTCTATTCCTTCGAACGCACCACCGCAGACAAATAAAATGTTTTTTGTGTCAACTGCAATCATCTTTTGCTCTGGATGTTTGCGCCCGCCTTGAGGAGGTACGTTTACAATTGAGCCTTCGAGCAACTTAAGCAAGCCTTGTTGAACACCTTCGCCAGAAACATCTCTGGTAATACTTGGATTATCTCCTTTGCGAGCTATTTTATCAATCTCGTCAATAAACACTATTCCACGCTCAGCTGCTTTTACATCGTAATCTGCTGCCTGAAGTAGCCTTACAAGCAAACTTTCTATATCTTCTCCAACATATCCAGCTTCGGTAAGAACAGTAGCGTCAACAATTGCAAATGGTACGTGTAGCATTTTTGCTATTGTACGAGCTAGCAAAGTTTTGCCGGTTCCGGTTTCGCCTACCATAATGATGTTTGACTTTTCAATGTCAACATCATCATCCGATATTGGTTGTGATAATCTTTTGTAATGATTGTAAACAGCTACCGAAAGAACTTTCTTGGCATGTTCCTGACCAATTACGTATTGATCAATAAATTCCTTTATTTGTTTTGGCTTTAAAAGCTTAATGTCGCCAACAGAAAAACCACTGCTTGATGATTTTCGGTCCTCAACAAGAATCTGGTAACCTCTCTCGATGCATTGATCACAGATGTTTCCTGCTACTCCCGAAAAGAGCATTCCAACTTCATTTTCTTTTCTGCCGCAAATTGAACATTTATCCATGAGTTTTTATTTTAAGTGCCTAGATTGCCTTGAGTGCGCTAGAGTGTCTAGAGTACTTGGGGTTCTGGCTAACTGTTTATAATTAATTTTGTTTTAATCGTCCTAGAATATTTTATCTAATCAAATTTCTACACTTTTCAATTAAATAAATTTCCAATGAAGTACTTTAGGCACTCCGAACTTTAGTGCACTTTAGACACTTCTTATAAGTACTTTAGAGCACTCTAGGCACTCCAAGTACTTTAGGCACTTCTTACATTTCTCTCACCAGAATCTCATCTATCATTCCGTATTCTTTTGCTTCAAGAGCTGTCATCCAGTAATCACGGTCGGAATCTTTCTCTACTTTATCGAATTTTTGTCCCGAATGATTAGCAATTATCTGGTACAATTCTTTTTTAAGTTTGATAATTTCTCTGGTTGTGATTTCGATATCGGAAACCTGACCTTCGGCGCCTCCCATTGGCTGATGAATCATAACACGACTGTGCTTTAATGCAGATCTTTTGCCTGCTGCACCTGCACAAAGTAAAACAGCTCCCATCGATGCTGCCATTCCAGTACAAATTGTTGCAATGTCTGAACTAATGTACTGCATAGTATCGTAAATTCCCAATCCAGCGTAAACCGAACCACCTGGAGTGTTAAAATAAATCTGTATGTCTTTACTTGGATCTGTACTTTCTAAGAAAAGTAACTGTGCCTGAATGATATTTGCAACATAATCATCAATTGGTAAGCCTAACCAGATAATTCTGTCCATCATCAAACGGGAGAACACGTCCATTGTAGCAATGTTCAATGACCTTTCCTCAATGATTGTCGGAGAAATATAGTTGTTGTATATGCTAGTGTACTGGTCGAACACCAAGCCGTTGATACCACGATGACGGGTTGCATATTTTCTGAATTCGTCGTTTCTCATATTCATTTTTTTTAACTCCAACAAAAATACACATTTAATTTTTAATTTTCGGTTTTGTTGATAAATTTTCGGTTTTGTTGGTCTTGGTTTGTTCTAATGTTCGAATGCGATGCGGTGAGCGTTAAGCCGAACCGTTCGATTGTTCGTCTTAAAGGCTAAGGCTGAGGCTAAGGCTAAGGAGGCATTCTGCATGGTTTTAGCTTAGTGCGGTCTTTTTGTTCTATTGTTCTAATGTTCAAATGTTCAAATGTTCGATTGTTCTATTGTTCAAATGCGATGCGGTGAGCTTTTCGTCGAACCGTTCGATTGTTATAGCGTTTCATTCATCCGTGCCTATGTCAACAAGGCACGGTCATCGCGAGCGGAGCGCGGCGATCTGTTAGACCCTGTAGTAAGCTAATTTTTAAGCCGCGCACTTCGGCAAGCTCAGCACATCGCCGTCAGCGCTCCAGTGGTATTTATATCTATCAACCTGACGCTATCTCATCAGGTTGAAATAAATCAGGCCTTCAGCTGAAAATTGTCCTCACCTTTTCCATTCATTTATCATCAGCTCACCAACAGCGATTACGTATCCTGTGCTCGAGAAAATGCACTGCGACTTGTCGTTAACCAGCATTATTTGTGGAAAAACATTGTTGCTCCCAGATGTTTTGCAGCTGCGATTCAAATTAAGCAAGCTAAGATCTTTATCGTATCGGAATTTTATGTCTGCTGGGAATCCATATTTTGCTGGATCAAAATCTGGTGAATCAACCAGAAAAATTATGTCAATTCCATTATTTTTTAATTCAGTAAGCATTGGGTATATATCACGCACAATATGTTTTGATGGTTCCTGCGATGGATTTATCCAGCAAAACGCCGTTGCTTTTCCATAAGCGCAAAGGCCTTTCGAAAAAAACTGACTGCCGAATTTGTCAAATAAATAATTGTGATTAAAAACCTTATTTTCTGTCAAAAACACATCTGATTGTGGTAATTCAACATTTATACTTACCGTTTTTCCTTCTGGTAATTCGAAATATTTTCGTTTTACAACAATGCTACCATCGGGGTTGCGCAATGACGTAAGCAACATATATTCACCCTCTGGTAAATTAATTCCACCCTCAAATTCGCTTATCGGAATTTCCCAGCCTAGATCAATAGTATTAAAAAACCCATCCTCGAATCTAGCAATCGAAAAATGTATGCGATATTTTAACTGTCTGGTTTTATCAACTCGATTTAAAATTAAAGTTCCACGGGAGGTCTCAACTTTTTTATTTCTAGATAAGCAAGCTGCATCAATCCACTTTCCATTATTATAATATTGAGCAAGACAGGCCGCATGGTC
>JAQVGK010000403.1 GCA_028696755.1 Bacteroidales bacterium
AGTAAGAAACTTTGTAATCGTAAACTTTTCCAAGATTAATTTCTATGGTGCGATTCGTTACGTTATCGAGAAAAGCTCTATCGTGCGAAATAGTTAAAACAGCACCGCGATAAGACTCTAAGAATTCTTCGAGCCATTGTATCGCTTCTATATCAAGATGATTTGTTGGCTCATCAAGCAAAATTACATCAGGATTTCTTAAAAGAATTTTTGCCAACTCAATACGCATTCGCCAGCCTCCGCTGAATTCGGCAACTCTACGTGTTAAATCGGATCGCAAAAAACCAAGTCCCTTTAAAACTTTCTCTATTTCCTGATCAATATTATCTGCTCCTGTAATATTTAGATGCTCGCTAAGATGAGTCAGGCGATCAACTAATTTTGCGTATTCATCGCTAGTGTAATCATGAATTTCGCTAATACGGTGATTTATTTCCTCAATCTCGTGCTGAATTATTGCCAATTCTTTAAATGCTTCGCGAGTTTCTTCAACCACATTCCTGTCGGCATCTTTAAGAACCATTTGTTGTGGCAAGTAACCAATAGAAACGTCGGATGGTAACGAAACTGTGCCTTCGCTTGGCGAAACCTCTCCATTAATTACTTTTAGTAATGTAGATTTTCCAGCACCATTTTTACCTACCAGACCGATACGATCGCGTTTATTTATCATGAATCCGATTCCGGAGAAAAGTTCAAATCCTCCGAAACGGATACTTAGGTTATTTACAGAAATCATTTAGATTACGACTCCATTTTTAGCCCAATGGCGTTATCGTATTTTTCTTTTTCGTCGGAGATAAATCCAAACGAAACATCATCAATTCTCAATTCTCCTTTGGTTACGTGGCCAAGAGTGTAGAATGGGAAGTTCTTTTCGAGCATAAAGTCGATAAACTCTGGTTCTTTTTCGATTGGAACAGTAACAACAACTCTGCCTTGAGCTTCACCAAACAAAAATCCATCAGTTCTTACTTCTGCAGGTGTAGTAACGTCAAATCCCAGATTCTTTGGCATTGCCGATTCTAAAAGTGCAATATATAAACCTCCATCCGATACATCGTGCATTGAGTTTACATAGCTTCCAGCAGCTAATTCCTGTAGCAATTCAACAAGCTTAACCTCGAATGCAAGATCAAACTCGGGCGCTGGTGAGTTTTTAACTTTATGATAGGAATATAAATACTCAGACGAAGCAATGTCGCTGCTGCACTTACCAATCATATAAATCATGTCACCCTTGTTGCGGAAAGCTAGCGATGTTTGATACATTTTTTCTTTTAGCAAACCAAGCATTCCGATTGTTGGTGTTGGCGATACTGGCTCTGTTTTTCCAGCAATTGTGGTCTGATTGTAGAATGATACATTTCCACCAGTTACTGGAGTGTCGAATGCTCTACAAGCTGCACCCATACCTTTGATTGCCTGAACAAATTGCCAGAATGCCTCTGGATTCATTGGCGAACCAAAATTTAAACAATTGGTAATTGCCAGTGGTTTTGCGCCCGTGCATGCAACATTGCGCGCTGCTTCGGCAACTGCTATCATTGTTCCAACTTCTGGATCTGCTTTTACATAACGACTGTTGCAATCGGTAGTTACTGCAAGAGCTGTATTTGTACCTTTAATATTAATAATTCCAGCATCGGCAAATCGGTTAGTTGTCATATTTACAGTTCTTACCATGCTGTCGTATTGCTCATAAATCCATCTTTTAGATGCGATATTTGGGTGACGAGTAAGAAAATCGGCTACTTCGCGAAGATTTACATTTTCGGGAATGTCATTTGGATCAAATTTCTTTGATTCGGCAAAATATGCTGGCTCTTTGTACTCGCGATCATAAACCGGAGCTCCCCCACCAAGAACAAGGCTATCTGCTGGAACTTCGGCAACAAGCTCGCCTTTATAGTGGAAATATAATTTGTCTTCATTTATTACTTCGCCAATTTTCGCACAATGTAAATCCCATTTCGCAAAAATATCTTCAACAATTTTTTCTTGTCCTTTCTTGATAACCACAAGCATGCGTTCTTGCGATTCGCTTAGCAGAATTTCCCAGGCTTCCATATTGTTTTGGCGCAATGGAACCAGCGATAAATCTATTCTCATTCCGCTTTTGCCTTTTGCCGACATTTCGCTGGTTGAACAGATGATACCAGCTGCACCCATATCTTGCATACCAACAATAGCATCAGTTTCGGCAAGTTCCAGAGTTGCTTCTAACAAAAGTTTTTCCTGGAATGGGTCGCCAACCTGAATTGAAGGAATGTCGTCGGCAGAATCTTCGGTTAAATCGGCAGATGCAAAAGTAGCTCCATGAATACCGTCTTTACCAGTTGAAGAACCAACAATGTAAACAGGATTACCCTCACCGTAAGCAATTGCCGAAATCATTTTACCTTTTTCCATGATACCAACCGACATTGCATTTACAAGCGGATTTGTATTGTATGATTCGTCAAAATAAACTTCGCCACCTAATACCGGAACGCCAAAAGCATTTCCGTAGTCGCCAATTCCTTTAACAACACCTCTCAAAAGCCATTTTGTACGCTCGCTGTCGATTTCTCCAAATCTGAGCGAATTAAGCTGAGCTATTGGACGTGCTCCCATGGTAAAAATATCACGGTTTATTCCACCAACACCTGTTGCAGCACCTTGGTAAGGCTCCACTGCCGATGGGTGATTATGCGACTCAATTTTAAAGGCACAAGCCAAGTTGTTACCAATATCAACTAAACCGGCATTTTCTTGTCCGGCACCTGTTAAAAGACATCCACCATCACGAGGCAAAGTTTTTAACCATTTAATCGAATTTTTGTACGAGGCGTGCTCGCTCCACATTACTGAGTAGATACTTAGCTCGGTAAAATTTGGTGTGCGTCCGAGATAATTCTTAATCATTTCAAGCTCTTCTGCTGTAACGCCAAGACTTTTGGCAACTTCTGGTGTAACTGCTTTTTCCGACATAATTGTTTAGTTTTTCAGACAACAAACCTACAATTTTTTTGCAATATTTCAGCAGATAAAATGATTTTGTTAGCCTTTTTTTGAATTTCGCTTTCGTTTAATAGAGCGCATGGAGCTTGGAGTACGTTTCGACTGCGCTCAACGGAACTGGAGCATGGGGCTGATTGTGCTGAATTTTAACATTACTTGCGTATGCCCTGCGGGGTTTTGCTGATTATCAATTTTGCACAATGTTAGTTTTGATACAAATGATATTCCCAACAAGATCTAGCCCATTGCTCCATGCCGCTTATTCTTGCCATGCTTCGTTTTTGCCATTTTGCATTATTTGCTTAGATCGATTACTATTATATAATTTATATAGCATCAGGTATAAATTGACTAAGTTTGATACTACTCCCTAATCCCCTGATCCTCAACCACTTAGCCCCATTTTTTTTTTTTGAAAAATTGCATTTTGTATAAACTAAGCAATACTATGTAAACATAAGCGTTTGTAAATTAAAATTTTGACTTAGCTTTGTATTTATTGCATTGATTGCAAAACCTATACGAATATTACTGTTGATTTCGTAAAACAAAGAAAGGAGGTATTAGGCAAAAAAAGATTGACAAACTTTTGCATTTGTCTTGCTGCGGTAGCAAGACCTGTCAGCCGCAGCCAGACCTGTCAGTGTCCTACGGACCTGACAGTGTCGCAGATGCAGACTGCAGACAGTCGCCGATGCAGACAGCAGGCAGCCGCCGATGCAGACAGCCACAGCCGCACAGCACCCCAAACGCAAAAGTAAAATTTCATCAAATTTATCCCCGATTACGCACTTAGGATCAATTATGAATCTAAAAGTATTTTATATGCGCAATCGAGGGTTAAACCCAACTAAAGCATTAGTTCGCTTTTGCCCCGATTACTTATTAACACATTTTAGTCCGCTTTGCAAATAATTTGTATTTGT
>JAQVGK010000404.1 GCA_028696755.1 Bacteroidales bacterium
ACCCACCTCGAGACGAAACAAAAGAATTGTACGTCGACCTTGGCCTAAAACAAATGCCAGACTCCTTTGGCCAATACTCAAATATTTGTTTTAGAGAACGACATGTCGGCTCGACACAATTCTAATTATTTCGCTCTCACCGCCTGAGCTGCCCGCCGTTTTGCCCGGCCCGCCCGCGGAGCTTCGAATACTATTTTGTCGCATTTGTCCAGATATTTATGTCTCGTTTTCATTTCGAAATTAAAATATACTGCAAAATTTTTTAAGTCATTTACTATTTTTGCATGCACTAAATGGGTCAAAATATCAACAATTTTGCCTTAGAATCAAGTGTTGTAAAGTTTTTCAGTAGTCCCTAATTATCAGTTTTTTTCCCGTAAGCTAAGTCTCCTGCATCTCCTAGTCCGGGAACAATGTAAGATTTTACAGTAAGCTCATCATCAATAGCACCAGTCCAAACCGTAATAATACTTTCGGGTAATACTCTTTCGATATAATCAAGCCCATCCTTGCTAGCGATTATTGCAGCGATGTGAACGTGTTTTGGCGTTCCGTAGTTTAATAATCCCTTAAAGGCAAGTTCGATGCTACCGCCGCTGGCAAGCATTGGATCGTTTATAATTAAAATTCTTTTATCTAGGGGTGGCGTAGATATGTAATCAATTTTTATTTCGAACTCTCCGCTTTTATCATATTTTCGATAGCCAGCAATAAAAGAACTGTCGGCATGATCAAAATAATTTACGAATCCTTGATGAAAAGGCAATCCAGCACGCAAAACGGTTGCAATAACAGGTTGCTCTTTAAGTGTTGGCACTGTAGCAATTCCTAAAGGTGTAGTAATGTCCTCGTCGCTAAAAGGCAATGTCTTACTTATTTCGTAGGCCATAATCTCTCCAATGCGCTCCAAATTTCTTCGAAATCTTAATCTGTCTAACTGAATTTGATGATCACGGATTTCTGAAATGTATTGATCCAGTAAAGTACCTTTTCCCCCAAGATTATTAACTTTCATCGGACTTGATTTTTAATTAAAATGTAATATTAATATTTTTTTTTGTATTCCAAGTTAATATCTTAAAATAAGTGGGAATTTTTGTTGATGTAGCAATATTTTGTAATCGGTGATCAGTAATCTGTAATCGGCAAATTTGCACAGAGAATATCTTGTCGCTTGCAAAAAGGCTAAGGCTGTGGAGAAAAAATACAAGACATTGCACTGCACTACCGACTTACCGATTACCGATTACAAATACACCCTTAAATCCTATTATAAGGATATCTTTCGAAATGCATCTTTCTGACTAATCCAAAAAGAGTTTCGCGAAATTCGGCTACGTTTTCGTTGGTTTTTGCCGATATGAATACAGCGGGAGCAGAAGCCTTAGCGAAATAAGTATTTTTTAATTCTTCAAGAGAATAGTTGTCCTTGCTTTTAGGCGTTAAATCATCTTCATCCTTTTGAACGAAGCTAAAAGCATCAATTTTATTAAAAACCATCAGAATAGGCTTATCATTGATTTTTAACTCTTTAAGAGTTTGGTCAACGACATTAATTTGATCTTGAAAGGTTTTATGAGAAACATCTACTACGTGAACGATGATATCAGATTCGCGCGCCTCGTCGAGAGTTGACTTAAACGATTCGATTAGTTTGTGAGGAAGTTTGCGAATAAAACCAACTGTATCACTAAGCAAAAAAGGCAAATTATCGAGCACAACTTTTCTAACGGTTGTATCAAGGGTTGCAAAAAGTTTATCCTCGGCTAAAACATCAGATTTGCTCAACATGTTCATAATAGTTGATTTACCAACATTTGTGTAACCGACTAAAGCAACTCTGATCATTTGACCACGATTTTTACGTTGCTGAATCATTTGTTTATCGATAAGCTTTAAATCCTCTTTCAGCTTTGATATTTTCTCAAGAATAATTCGTCGGTCGGTTTCTATTTGTGATTCGCCAGGACCTCTCATTCCGATACCGCCACGCTGACGTTCGAGGTGAGTCCACATTCTGGTTAATCGTGGTAATAAATATTGATACTGTGCCAGTTCCACTTGGGTTTTAGCATGAGCTGTGCGAGCGCGTTGTGCAAAAATATCAAGTATAAGATTGGTACGATCCAAGACTTTTACTTCGAGGACATTCTCGATATTTCTAAGTTGTGTTGGAGAAAGTTCGTCATCGAAAATAACTAGCTTTATTTCTTCGTCCTTAATAAAATTATTAATTTCATCAAGTTTCCCCGAGCCAACGTAGGTGCGCGAATTAGGGACAATAAGATTTTGGGTAAATTTTCGAACGGGCTCTACGCCTGCTGTTTCGGCGAGGAATTCCAGTTCGTCGAGATATTCGTAAACCTGTTCGCGTGTTTGATCCTGATTGATTACCCCTACGAGAACAGCCTTTTCTATTTGATCGTTATAAGTTTGATACACCATATATTAATAAAAAGACCCCACCATGTTGGCAGGGTCGTATTTGAGGATAATAGTTTTTAGTATAATTTAAAATTGATAGGAACAACGAAGGTAACAGGTACCGGTTTTCCTCTTTGTTTACCAGGACTCCAGTTAGGAAGAGATTTTACAACTCTAACAGCTTCTTCGTCGAGATAAGGGTCTACACCTTTCGCAACCTGAACTTTGCTTACTTTACCAGTTTTATCAATAACAAACTGGATAAATACTCTACCTTGAATTCCGTTTTCTTTTGCTATTTCAGGATATTTGGTATTGTCGGCAATGTATTTCATCAAAGCAGCGTCTCCACCAGGGAAAACAGGTTTGTCTTCAACAACTGCAAAAGCTATTGGTTCAACTTCTTCTTCAACAACCTCTACTTCAGTAAACTGAACAACGTTAGTGTTTGTTCGAGTGTTTTCGTCGGCTTCGGAGTTAATATCAACGTCGGCAACTTCAACATCATTTTCAACGATTGTAAGCTCTTCGATAACGGTTTCAGGCTCTGGCTCTGATTGTTCAATTTCCTCAGGGGGAGTTTCCTGAATTGTGTTTTCGATTTCTTCTTCGATGTAATCACCCATGTTTAAATCTCCGAGTGACGAATCCGAAACATCTGTGCTTGTCCATTCAAACGCAAACAGGCAGAATGCCAAGGCTGCAACAAGACCTATTTCAAGAAAAATTATTTTTTTCTTTTCAAGGTTTACTTTTTCTGACTTTTTAACTTGCATCGCTTTAAAAATTTAAGTGTGTAAAACTAATACTTTTATTAATCACTGCAAAACTTTAATTAAAATTTTTCGGCGATTTGATACATATTGCATATTAATTCCACATAAGTTCAAATATTTTTTTTACATGTTTACAACGAATGAGTTTAATTTTTATTGTTATCATTGTTTTGCATGCTTAAACTATCATCCTTTGTAAGCATTTTTCAACTTTAACCTTAAATCCGCAAACAGTTTACTACTACATGTCTGAACTACATGCCACCTGTGGAAATGCTCGATACTCCGCTCCTAACCTTAGCAACGGCTACGCTTACGGTGCTCATATCTGCGCACACCACATCTGTCATGCATTTCAGCCCTTCGTTACGCAAACCGCTTGCGGATTTAAGGTATAATAAAATTATTTTCGGCACTTGTTTTATATTAAAATAAAATACTATCTTTGCAGCCCGGTTCGGGAAACCGGAAATTTATTAACTATTAAATAAATAATTATGGCAGTTAAATTAAGACTAGCGAGACACGGACGTAAAAGCAGTCCATTTTATTATGTTGTTGCAACCGATAATCGCTCACCACGTGATGGTAAATTTATTGAAAGAATTGGTTCTTACAGTCCTGTAAGTAACCCTGCTAAAATCGAATTAGATTTCGATAGAGCATTAACTTGGTTAATGAATGGAGCACAACCAAGCGACA
>JAQVGK010000405.1 GCA_028696755.1 Bacteroidales bacterium
AAAGTAATACTCTACAAGGGCAAAATCTTTTAGATTGATAACAAAACGATCAATTCTATTATATTGACTTGTAGAAACAACCCTTATTCCTCCCGATTCATTTCTTATTTCGTCGGTAGTTTCGTCTCCACTAATAAAAACACTCGACTCATAAGCCTCGTAAGTTATTGTATCGCTCTTCTTTGGGATATAAGTTATAGAAATGTGTTTTTCATTGCTTAGAAAGAAAACGCTATCGACTTGCAGAGTTCCATTAAATGAATTTTTAAAACCATCTCTGCCAAACAAACCAAAAAAGCTTAATGAACTAAAAATATGTTTATTATCACTTCGATAAAAATTATAAATTGTATCAATTGCAATTTCGGTATTAAACATTGGCTCATACTTCATCCCTTTTTCTCGTATTTTACCGCTTAATTCTAGCATTTGTACAGTCGTATCATTTCTCTTAAAATATTCTCGATAATAAGCATTGCAACAGTATTGGTCATCGTATGGATAATTGATTTTTCGTTTTTTGTAAACCTTTTTTAGAATTTCTTTGGGTTTATACTCCGAAATGATTTCAACTTCTTCAAGTACATTTGTTTTAGGAAACAGAAATATAGTATCCTCATTAAAACTTGAAACAGATATTTCAGATTCATAATATCCAATACAGGAGACTGTAAAAACTTCGTTTTTTGCCGATTCGGGGACGACAAGCAAAAATCTACCTTCACTATTTGTAAAAGTACCTATGGATAAGTTTTTACAATAAACATGAGCGTAAACCAATTCACCTTTACTTTCATAATCAAGAACAACACCATCCAATACAATTTTCTCTTGAGTAAAAACATTATTTGTAAGGCAAACCGATAGAATCAACAATAAGAAATAATTTAATTTCATCTTTCACTACTTTTGACAAAATGGAATATATTGCTATTTAAATGCTAAAATAGACAAACGGAATCTATTTCGAAAAATTGCCACTTATAAAATCATCTCACTTTAAATTCTCATAATACCATTTTACCGCCATTTTAATTCCTTGATGGACATTATATTGCGGACGATAACCTAAAAGTTTTTGAGCTTTTTCTATTGATGCTAGAGAATCTTTAATGTCGCCTTGCCGAACTGGACCGTAAACTGGCTTTATTTTGGCAATTTCTGGATCAAAATCACTTAAAGCCGAAATTAGTTCGTGTGTAAGATCATTAAGACTATTATTTTCGCCAAACGCAACATTAAAAACTGTATTTATAGCTTCTGGGTTTTGTGTAGTTGCAGCAAGTTCGTTTGCCTGAACGACATTTTCGATATAAGTAAAGTCTCTCGATTGAGAACCATCACCATGTATAATAGGAGCCTCATGTTTAATCAGAGATTTAATAAACTTTGGGAATACCGCAGCATAAGCACCATCTGGATCTTGATTTTTACCAAAGACATTGAAATATCTTAATCCTATTGTCTGCATTCCGTACAAATCGCCAAAAACTTTTGCATAAAGCTCATTTACATACTTTGTTACAGCATAAGGAGAAAGTGGGTTCCCAATTTTATCTTCAACCTTTGGCAAACCTGTAGAATCGCCATAAGTCGAAGAACTTGCAGCATAAACAAATCGTTTTACTCCCGAATCACGAGCAGCAACAAGCATATTTAAAAATCCACCAACATTAACGGCATTTGAGGTAACCGGATCGTTTATAGAACGAGGCACCGAGCCCAAAGCAGCTTGATGCAAGACTATTTCACGTCCTTCGCAAGCTTTTAGGCAAGTTTGTAAATCGCGTATATCGCCGTTAATAAACTTGAATTTAGGGTGATTAAGGTATTCTTTTATATTATTTATCTTTCCTGTTGAAAGATTATCAAGACAAACAACATCATTGTTTTGCAGCAAGAGCTTTTCGACCAGATTGGAGCCGATAAATCCGGCTCCACCGGTCACTAAAATATTTTTGTTTGTCAGAATCACTGTGTTGATTATTTAGCGTAATTAACCGAACGTGTTTCGCGGATAACGGTAATTTTCACCTGTCCTGGATAAGTCATTTCATCCTGAACTCGTTTTGCAATTTCGAAGCTCATCTTTTCTGATTCTGCATCCGTAACTTTTTCGCTTCCAACGATAACTCTAAGTTCACGTCCAGCTTGGATAGCATAAGTTTTTAGAACGCCAGGATAAGACAAAGCTAATGCTTCGAGATCTTTCAAACGTTTGATGTAAGACTCAACGATTTCGCGACGAGCGCCTGGGCGTGCTCCTGAAATGGCATCACAAACCTGAACAATTGGAGAAATCAGACTTGTCATTTCAACTTCGTCGTGGTGAGCACCGATTGCATTACAGATTTCTGGTTTTTCCTTGTATTTTTCGGCCAACTTCATACCATAAACTGCGTGTGGCAATTCTGGTTCCTCATCGGCAACTTTACCAATATCGTGAAGCAATCCAGCACGTTTAGCAGTTTTTGGATTTAAACCAAGTTCCGAAGCCATAATAGCGCTTAAATTAGCGACCTCGCGTGAGTGCTGCAATAAGTTTTGTCCATAAGAAGAGCGGTACTTCATTTTACCAATCATACGGATTAGCTCTGGATGCAAACCATGAATTCCGAGATCGATAGTTGTACGTTTACCAATTTCAATAATTTCTTCTTCGATTTGCTTTTTAGTTTTATTTACGACTTCTTCGATGCGAGCTGGGTGAATTCTACCATCGGTAACGAGTTGGTGAAGCGATAAACGAGCAATTTCACGACGTACTGGATCGAATGCCGATAAAAGAATTGCTTCTGGAGTATCATCAACAACGATTTCTACTCCAGTTGCAGCTTCGAGAGCACGGATATTACGACCTTCGCGACCGATAATTCTACCTTTAAGCTCGTCGCTTTCGATATGGAAAACAGTTACAGCATTTTCGATTGCAGTTTCGGTTGCAACGCGCTGAATAGTTTCGAGAACGATCTTTTTAGCTTCTTTATTTGCAGTCATCCTAGCCTCATCAATAATCTCGTTAATAAGCCCTATGGATTCGGAGCGAGCATTTTCTTGCAACGATTCAAGAAGCTCTTTCTTAGCTTCTTCGGCAGACAGGCCAGAAATAGTTTCAAGTTTTTCTACTTGCTCACGATGAAGTTTTTCGAGTTCTTCGGACTTTTTCTCAACCCTCTCTAGCTGCTTATCAAGGTTTTCGCGAATTGCCTCGAGATCTTTTTTCATACGCTGAGTTTCCTCAATTCTTGCAGTAATTGTTGATTCTCGTTGTTGCAACTTAGATTCGGCAACAGCAATTTTTTGATTTCTCTCGTTTACGTTTCTATCGTGCTCCGATTTTAGTTGCAGATACTTTTCCTTTGCCTGAAGTTCTTTTTCTTTACGAACTACTTCGGCTTCGGCAAGAGCTTCGGCAAGTACCGATTTTTTCTTTTTCCCAAGAGCGACATCCCATATAAAATACGAGATTGCTCCACCTCCCAAAAATGCACCCAGTGCAATAATTATTGTTGTTCCCATACAATTATTAAATTATTGAAATTAAAAAGCCCGTATCAAATTCTTTAATGTTAGAAAAAACCCCTGTATAAACATGGGCGGGACGGCCAGCTAATTTCCGGGTTCCAATGGCTGCCGAAGCAGCTTAATTCTGCAAGCAGAACTAATTAAGGCCTTCCGTACATAACCTGAGCTATGTCCCTGGATTTGTTAGTGTTGAGTTTTTCAACCTTTAAAGAATCAATACGGGCAATATTGTTATACCTTATTTTATTTAAAAGAACGTTTACTCTTTATCTAATAACTCTTCGAGTTTGAAATTTATTTTCTTCAATTCGTTAATAACTGGCGACACATCTTCTTTATTCTCTGATTCCATT
>JAQVGK010000406.1 GCA_028696755.1 Bacteroidales bacterium
ATCAAGTTCGCATGTGTTTTCGTAAATCCCTTTTCGAGTATTTTTAAACCTTACTTCAACATATTTATTTTGAATAAGCGGATCGTTAATGTCGCCAAGCCAGTCGTAAACATTTAGCTTATTACAACAATGATTTATTTTAATATTTGCAGTTGCCTCATCAACACAACCCGGTATGCAACCTCTTTCAAATTCTCTTTCTGTCATTTCTTTATTTCTTTAAAGCTTTCATTACCAAAAAACACAAATCGGTAAAAATAATGCGCGCCGACCCGTTTCTCTCTATATGATAATGTGCATCGTCAAAAACGCCTGTCATCTCAGCTACATTTGTAGCATTTACAAATTTAGCAAAATTTGCTGCAAATGCCTCTTCGTCCTTGGTTAGATAATTAAGCTGTTTATTTTTATAATTATAGATATAATTCTCACGGATGAGAATATTGCAATATTTTAGAAAACTTTTCTGTCTTTCCCTGCCTGTTTTTGCCATCTCATCGGCCCACTTTAGAGCATCTGCAATTTTTCTCGAATACGAAAAACGCATTAAACGTATAAACTGCTCGAGATTAAATTTATTCTCATCACTTGCCGAAATCTGCTCTTTTGCCTCTAGCATAGAACCATTGCTGATGTGCACGATATCTGCAGCTTGCTCACTGCTTAGGCCGTATTTCTCTACAATAAATTTTTGCATGACTTCATCTTCGATTCCCAAAATCTTTACAGGTTGAGAACGCGATAAAATCGTTGGTAATACATCCTCACGTGCATCACTTATCAGTATAAAAACAGTGTTTTGTGGAGGTTCTTCAAGAATTTTAAGCAATTTATTAGCACAGCTCACATTCATTTTTTCGGGTAGCCAGATAATCATTACTTTGTACTCCGACTCAAATGTTTTGAGATTTAACTTCCGAAGAATTTCGCTAGATTCTTCGGCATAAATTCCTCCTTGTTTGTTTTCGCTGTCGAGTTTTGCCATCCACTCGTTATATGAGAAATAATGATCTTCGAGAACCATTTCTCTCCACTCTGCAATAAACGAATCGCTTATTTTTTTCTTCCCCTGCTCGGTAATAACTGGAAAAACAAAGTGTAAATCGGGATGAATAAGCTTTTCGTACTTTTTGCATGAAGGGCACTCTCCGCAACTGTCATCATCTTGCTTATTTGTGCATGATATGTATTGCGCAAATGCAATAGCTAAACCGAGTTTTCCAGTACCCGGAATGCCATAAAACAAGTAAGAATGGCTAAGGCGATTGCTCTGATAGCTTTGCCTCAGCTTCTCTTTTATTGCAGTTTGTCCTATTATATTTTCAAATTTCATTTTGCAATATTTCCCCCGATGCAAATTTAATTAAATCTCATTAATTAAAAGACTTATTTTTTATTAACGCATTATAATTGTAAATTGTGATAAAAAACATCCTTTTAGTGTGCTTTGATGTATCTTAATTGTTTATGTTTGTTTTGTTGATGAAAAAGATGAAGTAATAATATAAACACCTGATAATGAACACTTTAGACTATTACAATTTTGATGGAAAGAAAGTTTTACTAAGAGTAGATTTTAATATTCCGATTACTAGCGAGCTTTCATTTAACGAATCGAGCGAACTCGACGAAACAAGAATCAAAATGTCGTTGCCGACAATTCAGAAAATTTTGTCCGAAAACGGTTCGATAATTTTAATTTCTCATTGGGGAAGGCCAAAGGGAGAACATGTAGAGTCAAGATCATTACGTTATATTTTGCCAATAATTGAAAAACTAATAGGGCGAAAGATAATTTTTTGCGAAGATCCTCTATCGGATGAAACAGCTTCTGTTGCGGCTGCTTTAAAGCCTGGACAGGTAATGCTTTTAGAGAATATCAGGTTTTATAAGGAGGAGCTAAATGCAGACGAGAAATTTGCTCAAAAAATTGCAGCACTTGGTGACTGTTATGTAAACGATGCATTTGGAACAGCTCATCGCAATCATGCTTCAACTGTTACACTTGCTAAGTTTTTTCCATACGATAAAATGTTTGGATATGTTGTTGAGGGCGAAATGAAGAAACTCGACAAATTAGTGAAGAATGCCGAAGCACCGTTTACATTGATGATTGGTGGGGATAAGGTAACTACTAAAATTGGTATTGTTGAGGCATTATTGCCCAAGATAGATAATTTACTGATTGGTGGAGGTATTGCTTTTACATTTGCAAAAGCTCTTGGCTATTCTGTCGGGAATTCATTGGTTGAAGAGAGTTGCTTGGAAACTGCAAAGTGTATTTTAAAAAATGCGGAAACGTTCAATGTAAAAATTCATCTCCCTGTAGATTGTATTATTGCCGATCAAAAGGGAAACGATGCAAATATTGAGCATTGCGAATTTACAGATATTCCAAAGGGATGGACAGCTTTGGATATAGGTATTAAAACGGTTGACATTTTTGCCGAAATAATTGAGGAGTCTAAAACTTTGTTGTGGGATGGACCTTTGGGAGTTTACGAGTTATCTCACTTTTCTTACGGAACATTAAAACTTGCTCTTTCGGTAGCTCGTGCTACCGATAAAGGTTTGTACTCTGTTGTTGGTGGAGGAGATACTATTGCCGCATTAAATAAATATTCGCTTGCTCACAAAATTTCATACTTAAGTTCTGCTGGTGGTGCCTTACTCGAGTATATCGAAAAGAAAAATCTTCCAGCTATTAAAGCAATTAAGCAATCTTTTAGCGTTGACGACTATAATTTTTATGGTAAGCGCGCATTAATAAGAGTGGATTTTAATGTTCCGCTTGATAAAGACTTTAATATTACTGACAATACCCGAATTGTTACGGCAATCCCAACATGCCGAAAGATTATGGCCGATGGTGGTTCTATTATTTTGATGACTCATCTTGGAAGACCAAAAGGAGGATATGAAGAAAAATATTCTGTTAAACACATTGTTCCTTATTTGTCAAAGGTTTTCGAAACTGAAGTTAAGTTCGCGTCTGATTGTATTGGTCCTGAAGCTGAAAAACTATCTCGCGAGTTAAAACCAAGAGAAGTTCTGATTCTTGAAAATCTGAGATTTCATCCCGAAGAAGAGAAAAACGATGAAGAATTTGCTTCTAAACTGGCAAAACTTGGCGATGTTTATATCATGAATGCGTTTGGTACTGCGCATCGAGCTCATGCATCAACATATATGGTTGCTAAGTTTTTCCCCGAAGATAAAATGCTCGGATATCTCGTCGAAAGTGAAGTTAATAATATCAATCGCGTTTTGTATAAGGGCGAAAAACCTTTTACCGCGATTGTTGGTGGGTCAAAAGTTTCCACCAAAATTGATATTATCAGAGCTTTGATGGAAAAAGTTGACAACCTCATTATTGGTGGTGGAATTGCCTTTACTTTTATAAAAGCAATGGGAGGAAATGTGGGCGAATCTCTTGTTGAAGAAGATTATATCCCAGTAGCAAAAGATATTCTCGAGCAAGCTTTGAGAACAGATGTAAAGCTTTATTTGCCAATAGATACGATTATTGCCGATAAATTTGACAATAACGCTAAAATTAAGCACTGCAAGATAAACGAAATTCCAAAAGGTTGGCGCGGACTTGATATTGGGATTAAAACAGCCGAAACATTTGCTAAGGTAATCGAAAAATCGAATACTCTGCTGTGGAACGGTCCAATGGGTGTTTTCGAAATGGATCACTTCTGCAATGGAACAATAAAAATTGCACTTGCTGTTTCAAGATCAACCGATTTTGGTGCATTCTCGCTTGTAGGTGGTGGTGATAGTATTGCAGCCTTAAATAAATACGGACTTGCTCACAAAATTAGTTATGTATCAACTGCGGGCGGTGCCTTGCTCGAATA
>JAQVGK010000407.1 GCA_028696755.1 Bacteroidales bacterium
CTTGGTTTAGTCCCATCGTTCTTCATATATCTTAAAAGAAATCTATATGATTCTGGGCTTGCTTCTATACTTGTCCCTCGAAAATCTACAGATCCCCTGTAAAATTCTCCAGCATTTACCGAAGTAATTTCAACTACTGGAGTAGTATTATCAAGAACCACTTTTTTTCTTATCGTGGAACCATTGATATACCCTCCACCATCCCAATATCTTTCCACCCAAAGCAAATACTCTCCATCAGGAATTTGAGTTCCTGGAGCATCATTACCAATCCAGTTTGTAGAAACCATTTCCCATGAAACATCTTCATTTACCATTATTCCATTAGCATCGTAATCAATCCATCCTATGTATCTTGGGTTTACTCTACTCTCTGTACCTGGATCATAAGTCCAAAACCCAGCTTTAATGATCTGTCCATATATTGGTGAATTACTCGTAACAGAGAAGTCTAGATCCTTATTTGTTTCCGATTGCATATAATAAACTCCATCAACTTCAGTTTCATTAACCTCCACACTTATTTCAAAAGTTTCACTCCCAATCCAATTTCTGTAGTCAACAGGACCTCGAACAGCGTTGCCAGAACCATTAGGATTTGTTTTTGGCTTACTACCATCATCCCAATTGTCATATGGACCAGAATTATCACCCCACCAATTCATTGTCATATCTAGACTCACAACAGACCTGTTGTTTATTGCATAGTTTTCATTATCATAAAAATTATTGGAATTTATCGAATTAGACCCATCAAAAGTGGTTGAGGAAAAAACATACATACCATAACTATTATAATAAATGTTGTTATTTAAAATATCTGAGTTTGAAATTGAAACAGATGATAATTCTATCCCAAGATAATTATCAAAAATCACATTGTTTTCGATTAAGATGTTATCCAAAATAGCGTTATACATTTGTACACCCGCTCTAGAACTGTCTTGTAAAGCGTTATTTAAAATATTGATATCAGAAAGTTGGTTGGAATAACCCGATCTACCATCTAGTCTAATCGCCTTTCCTGCACCAATTATTGTATTATCTCGAACAGTTATCTCTTCAACCAAAACATTACTGTAATTGTATATACTAATACCAATGCCTGCATTTCCAGTATTTACAGTGTTGTCCTCCACCAAAACGTTTTTAGTATTAACCACCCCTATGCCTGAACTAGCCCAAGCGCTTGTTAGTGGAGCTCCAACAACATAGTTTCCTATAACCTGAGAACCTTCACCAGTAACCTGAATTCCGTTTCTTAAATAAGGAGTTGTATCATTATTTTCAGGAATTACTTTATTGTTTTTCACAATAAAGGCTGTACCTTCAGCTGCTGACATTCCTTGAATTATGCCATTTCTGAAGTTTTGAACAGTAAATCCATCAACTGTAACAACACCCATATTAGCTAAGACACCAATTCCTTGAGTTTCAGAACCAACATTTGGATTATCTATAAAAGTTTTGTCACGTCCTTCTATTGATTGAAGAGTGAGGTTGGGAACGTTAATGCTTACGGCTTCTGTATAAGTACCTTCGCCTACCATAATGGTGTCCCCATCACTAGCATTGTTTATAGCTATCTGAATACTTGAATAACACTCATCTCCACTCACTCCACCAACTATACAGGCAGTGCTTTCGGTTACTCCAGCGGGTAGCGGACTCACCACCACAAACACCGTCATGTGATCCAAATTTGCCACCTTCACCTGTTCATCATCGACCGATATGTCACCTTCTACTAGTTGAGCTTCTTGTTCCAACTCAGCTAAATTTTCTGCAAATTTAACCACCACTTCCTCTTCCGTTTCACTTTTTGGCAAATATAAGTCATAGTTAAATTCACCATCTTCCATCTCCGTGCGCACATCATAAGCTACCGAGCTTAGCGCCCCCAAACTAGCTTGCAGGTCGGCACTTAGACTCACTTCTTCAATGGTTAGAGAACTGCTTTCACTGGGCAAATGATTGAAGCGAAGTTGTACTTGTTCATTGAGAGGAAAACGGTAAGTCACATCTTCACGAACAGCCCAAGTTGTAGTTGCTTCTTGTTCATTAATTTGCCAATCATTATATAAATAGTTTTTATCATCACTACTCAATTCTAAATCATCGCCTTGATAACTTTGATCAATCTCACCAGACAATAAATAGAAATTTGTGTTAATAGTTTTTAAAACTAGGCGCTCTGGCTGATGCTCTATTACATCTTCATCAGATACGCTAGCCAATAACAGTTCAAGATTGTCTTCACTACTTCCCTGATGAGCTACAATTTCCCCATCTACAACATAATAGACAGCAAAATCACCACTATAATTATCTAGCTTGAGCTGACTATCGACTTGAATAGGTTGTGGGTCTGCTTCTTGTGCACGAGCAGTAGGAATAAGGGTGCTTAGCGGAGCGAAGGAGAAGAATATTTGTAAAATTAATAAAAATACAGGCACTATTTTTTTTAGGCGGCGTGAGATGCGCATAAATTCCTTTGCTGGCAGGATTAACACTTGTTTTTTAAAATTCAATCTATTAATTTACAAATCGCAAAATTAAAAATAGATTAACTTGAGGCCAATTATACCACATAAATATATTTTTCTATTTAGCAAAATGTAAGATATCTTTGTTATAATGTTATTGGCTATTTTTTGTAAAATTTTAAATTTATTTTTAGAAATTTAAGAAAGGTTGAAGAATGTCTTGGTTTATTTTTGCTCTTTTATCAGCTGTTTTTGCCGCTTTAGTCTCGATCTTAGCCAAAATTGGTCTAAAAGATCTTAATTCAAATTTAGCAACAGCTATTCGCACCACTGTAGTCTTGGTTTTTACTTGGGGCATAGTGTTTGCTCAAGGTTTAAGTAAAGAAATTACAAATGTTACAAAATCGACTTGGATTTTTTTAATTTTGTCAGGTATTGCCACTGGCACGTCTTGGCTGTTTTACTTTCGAGCTATTCAAATTGGTGAAGTAAGCAAGGTAATGCCCATTGATAAAATGAGTATTGTAATTGGCATAATTTTTGCTGCTTTATTTTTAGGAGAAAAATTAAGTTGGTTAGGGGTTTTGGGGACTGTTTTAATCAGTATTGGAGCAATTTTGATCGCTTTTGCCAAATAATTACCAGAGAGAATTGCTGTTCAATTAAAAACATCTTTGTTATAATGTAGGAGTTTTTACTGGCCCTGTAAAACCTGCTATTTAATACGGAAGCGTCGCATAGTGGCCAATTGCACAGGTTTGCTAAACCTGAACCCTTTTGGGTTTCGTGGGTTCGAATCCCACCGCTTCCGCAACAACTCAAAAGTTCTGATAGACTTGTCTAATATGCTCAAATGGGTTGATGGGGCTTGCAAAAAATCTTCAATTTGAAGATTTTTTTGTTTTGTGGCCGTGTAAGTGAGTATTTTTAGTGCTATAAATAATGCAAATGCCTATACCAAATCTTACTGAAAAACAAACTAAAATAATAAATAGCTTGGCAGAACTATTAAATTTTGGAGGAGAGACAATCCAAAACTCAAATTTATCGTCAAAACAAAGACCAAGAAAAAAAGCATTGATACTTATGTTCTCCGCTGTACACAACTATTCTGAATCAATATTTTGCTTATTGAAGGAAAGTAGAACACATGCAGCTGAAGTTCTTTTAAGACCGATCTTTGAAACATATATTAATTTGCAATTTATATACATCGGAAGAAATGAGAAAAATGCTGTTAAATTCTTATTAGAAGAATCATATTCTAAAAAAAATCTTATAGAAAAAATTCAGCAGTTTACTGAGAAAAATCTAAATATTGATACAACAAACAATTATAATGATCCTAAATGGCTAAGCCAACTTGAGTTAACGAAAAAA